>JAKBCP010000017.1 GCA_021807645.1 bacterium | reverse complement strand
GTCGGGCATGTAGCGTTCGCGGCCGGCGAGACGGTGAAAGCGCTCCTCGTGGTAGACGGCGAGGTCGAGATCGCGCTCGACGGCAAAATCGATGAGGTCGCGCGCCTCTTGGAGCGGCACCGGAATATGCCCCAACGTCCGGCCGCTTACGAAGTCCTTCGTGAGCGCTCCATGGCAGCAGATAATCGGCAGATCGAGCCCCAAGTCACGGGCGAGCATCGACGGGAACTCGGCACCGCGTCCTGTCACGATGACGACGCGCACGCCGCGAGCGAGCGCTCGTTCGATCGCCTTCCGTTCGGGGTCGGCGACCCGATCGTCGGCTTGCAACAGCGTTCCGTCGAGGTCGAGTGCGATAAGTTCGATAGGTATCACGGCCTCCTAGCATAACCGCTGCGGTCAATGTGAGGGGTGCGACCATCGGCGGTCGAACAGCCGTGGTATCGTGAAATTCCCCCTCTCGGTGCATCGACGCCGGCTCGCGCCCCTCCTCACCCTAGCAGCGGCGCTCGCGATGGCGATCCCGGCGACGGCGCGCGCCGCCTGCACGAGCGAACGCTTCACCGTCGAGGGCTCCCCGCTCACCATCGAGCTCTGCTTGAATGCGGTGACGCTCGATCCGTCGACCAGTTCGCGCATCGCCCACGTCGAAGCGACGACCTCGACACCGACCCGGAGCGCGACCGCTTCGCTCGCCCTCCTGTTACCGATGGGGAGTACGGCGTCCCACGCCCCGGCCTCGATCGAACTCGCGCCGGTCGGCCTCGTCGGCACGCTTCACCTCACCCTCCACGTAACGCCCAGTTCGGCGTCGATCGATTCGGCGCTGCTCACGCCCGGCGCGGTCATCATCAAGTAGAGCGAAACCGAGTTCGAAGTAAAGGCGTTAAGAACGATCATGCGGCGACGGTACATCGCGTATAACTCAGCAAAAATCCCCGACGGCTGTCGATAGAGGTTTCTTTTGTCCTGTACATCCACCATCCCCGACCTGACTGCCCGCGACCGGGCCCTGCAGGTCGAAGCAGCGATACCCCCGGGGCTCTTCCGGGTAGAGAACGAACAAGACCGCATCGCGTGGCGCGTCGCTCCCGAGCCTTTCGGGCTCTCGGTCGAGCAGTTCTCGCAGATCGAACGCATCGGTAACGACCTCCTCCGCTTCTATAAGGCGCTCAATTCGCTCTACATGCGTAGCGCGCGTGGTACGGCACCGGCATTCATCGCCGAATATCTCGATCTCGGAAAACCCGAGCACATCGTCCGGCTATCGCGTCAGAACCGCTTTAAGAACGATATCCCGGCGGTCATTCGCCCCGATCTGCTCGTTACCGAGAGCGGCTTTATTGCTTCCGAACTCGATAGCGTACCCGGCGGAATGGGCTTCGTCGGCGCGATGGCGCATGCATATTGCTCCGTCGGAATCGAAAGCGCCGGTGGCCGTGACGGCATGGCGCGCGGCTTCGCAGAGATTTTCGCAACCCAGTGTGGGAAAGAACACCCGAGCGTCGCGGTCGTCGTCTCCGAGGAATCCGGAGATTACCGCGCTGAGATGAGTTGGCTCGCCGCCGATATTGCGCGCTTGGGGATCGCCGATATCTCCGTCGTCCGGCCGGAGCAGGTGCTCTTCACCGAGGAAGCGCTCTTTATTCGCGACGATGCCGGTAACGAGCGGCGGATCGATGCGATCTATCGAAACTTCGAACTCTTCGATCTGCTCAACGTTCCGAAGCAGGAGCTGATGCTCTACGCTGCGCGACATCAACGCGTCCGCATGACGCCGCCGCCGAAAGCGCATTTGGAAGAGAAACTGTCCTTTGCCTTACTCCACCATTATGCGCTCGAGCGTCTCTGGGTCGGCGAACTCGGCGAAGAGCTCTTCATTCGCCTCCGCACTCTTTTCCCCGAAACGTGGATCCTCGATCCTCGCCCGCTACCGCCGCAAGCCGCAATCGTCGGCGTGACGGTCGCCGGTCGCCCGGTCGACGATTTCATGCACCTTGCCGAACTGACGAAGAGCGAACGCGAGTACGTCGTCAAACCTTCGGGTTTCTCCGAGCTTGCATGGGGTTCACGCGGGGTCAAGGTCGCGAACGATCTCACGCGCGATGAGTGGAGCGAGGCACTGCGCAACGGGCTCACCCAGTTCGAGAAGACGCCGCATATCCTGCAGCGTTTTCACAAGCCCAAACGCGTACGCCAGAACTATCTCGACCGGAGAAGCGACGAGATCCGTACCTTCGACGGCCGCGTTCGCCTCTGCCCGTACTATTTCGTCGTCGGCGAGAACGTACGCGTCGGCGGCATCCTCGCAACGGTCGCTCCGGCCGATAAGCGCCTCATTCACGGGATGACCGACGCGGTGATGGCTTCCTGCGCGGTCGCCGGAGCGGAGGGCGCGCCCGCCTGAGCGCGATCCTCTACTAGCACATTGCGCCGGCCTTCCGCCGCTAGTGTCCGGCGAGAGCGGCGAGAAACGCCTCGATCTCCCCGAAGGTGTTATATCCGTGCGGCGAAACGCGAATGCCGTTCGCACGCCAGGTCGTTACGAAGCCCTCGCTTTGTAACGCTCGCCCGAGCGCAACGCTCTCGCGGCCCTCGACCGAGAAGGTGAGAATCCCTGAGGCGGCGTGGCTCCCCGAGCGTTCGAGGACGTTTGCACCGAGCGCGCGCAGTCCGGCCGCCAAACGCTCGCGTAGGCCGGCGATATGTCGCTCGATCCGCGCGATCCCCACGCTGCGAAAGAGCTCGAGCGAGGTAGCGAGCGAGAGGGCGCCGATAAAGTTCGGCGTTCCGCCTTCAAAACGCGACGCGTCGTCGGCCCACCCTTGTGTATCGTTGTGGAAGTCCCACATATCGGCGACGCTACGCCACCCGGGTGCGGCAACCCGTAAGCGATCGCGCAACGCCGGGCTCACATAAAGCAGCGCCACCCCTTGGAGCGCACAGAGCCACTTCGCCCCTCCGGCGAAGAGCGCATCGATGCCGAAAGCGGCGACATCGAGGTCGAGCGCGCCGAGCCCCTGAATGGCGTCAACGACGAGTGCAACGCCGCGGGCATGTGCGACGGCAGCGAGCCCCGCCAGATCGTGACGCGCGCCGTCGGCATATGATATCCACGAAAGCGCGACGAGGCGCGTTCGCGAACCGATCTCGCGCGCAAGGCGCTCCGGGCCCAAGACCGCCTGCGAGCAATCGAGTTCGCGCACGACCACACCGCGCTCGCGGAGCGCGCGCCACGGCCAGGCATTGCTCGGAAACTCATCGGCGGGAAGCAGCACTTCGTCGCCGGGGCGAAGATCGAAGCCTTGTGCGAGGACGTTCGCGCCCTCGCTCGTGTTGCGAAGGATGGCGATATCCGCCCCGCTCGCACCGATCGCTGCGCCGACTCGCTGCCGATACTCCGCCATCGCCCCTTCATACCGGTAGGTTCCCAGCACGCCGCCCGTCGCATGCGCTTCGACGAAGCCGTGCAACGCATCGACGGTGGGCTTGGGAAGAACGCCGACGGCGGCGTGGTTGAGATAGATGCGGTCGCTCGTTACCGCGAAAAGCGCGCGATCGAGCGGTGGAGCGGGCTCCGACACGTTACTCGCCGATCATATCCTTCGTGTGCCACGCGATGTTGCTCGCACGGTCGCCGACGCGCTCGACGGCGGTGAGTACGAACAGGTAGCGCGTTCCGGAGGTCACGAGCTCGGAGTCGCGCTGCATTTCCTCTTGTAACAACGCAATGCTGCGCTTATAGAGCCGGTCGACATCGTCGTCGCGCGCGATCACTTCGGTGGCGAGTTCGGAGTCGCGTTCGGTATATGCGCGCATGGCGTCGAGCAGCATCCCGTGGGCGACGGCGGCGATCCGATCGATCTCCACCTTTTGCGGACGCAGAGCGGTGTCTGCGAGTTTTATCGCATTTTTAGCGATCTCGACCGCGTAGTCGCCGACACGCTCCAAGTCGGTCGCGATCTCGAGCATCGCGGCAATCTCGCGCAACTCGCCGGCAACGGGCTGCTGACGCCAGATGAGCTCGATGCAATGTGCCTCGATCTTGCGACGAAGGTCGTCGATGATATCGTCGCCCGCGACGACGCGCGCGCCGGTCGCTTCATCGCGGCGTTCGAGCGCATCGACGCTCACCCGAATAGCGTCGCCGACGAGGGCGCCGAGGCGCACGACGTCGAGTCGGGTCCCTTCTAAAGCCTCGTGATACGCTGTCCGCATCGATTCCGTACTCCCTTTCCCCTAGGGTGATACCGACGAGAGGACGAAAGCACCTGCGCTCTTTATCTCATTTTAAGGAAGCGAGAGGTTTCTACACGTGTTGAAGATTCGTACCGTCGGCGTCTGCGGCGCCGGACTCATGGGCAACGGGATCGCGCAAACCGCGGCGAGCGCGGGCTTCGACGTCGTCCTCATGGAGGTCGCCGAGGCGCCGCTGCAGCGCGGACTTGCATCGATTGCGAAGTCGCTAGATAAGTTCGTGGAAAAGGGGAAGCTGCCAAAAACCGAACGCGATGCAATCGTCGGCCGCATAAAAGGGACGACGGCGATCGCCGATCTCAAAAATTGCGATCTCGTTATCGAGGCGATCGTCGAAAACCCCGAAGCAAAAAAAACACTCTTTAAACAACTCGACGATCTGCTCGCACCCCACGCGATCGTCTGCACGAACACCTCGAGTTTTTGCGTTATCGAATTGGCGGCGGTAACGAAACGCCCCAATCGCGTCGCCGGCTTGCACTTCTTCAATCCCGTCCCGATTATGAAACTCGTCGAGGTCGTACGCACGATCGCCACCACACAGGATACGATCGACGAGCTCTATGCTTTCGCGCAGAAGCTTGGAAAAGAACCGATCCTCGCCCAAGATACGCCGGGCTTCGTCGTCAATCGCCTGCTGATCCCGTATCTGCTGTATGCGATTCGCTGCTACGAAGGCGGGCTTGCAAGCAAAGAGGATATCGACAAAGGCATGAAACTCGGCTGTGGCTATCCGATGGGCCCGCTCGAATTGCTCGACTTCGTGGGCCTCGACACCACGTACTACATCGCGCAGATTATGTTCGAGGAATTTAAAGATCCGATGATGGCGGCACCGCCGTTACTCAAACGCATGGTCCTTGCGGGACGACATGGCCGCAAGAGCGGCAAGGGTTTCTACGATTATGAGTGAGGCCTTCAGTGCAATTCGGGTCGCGGAGCACGGCCCGATCGCGACGATAACACTCGATCGCCCCGCGGTACTCAACGCCCTCAATGCCGCGCTGCTCTCCGAACTCTCGCGCGCACTCGCCGATCTCGACGCCCGTGCCGATATTCGGGCGATCGTGCTCACCGGCTCGGGCGAGAAAGCCTTTGCCGCCGGTGCCGACATCGGCGAGCTCAACGCGCTCCCCAACGCCGGTGCCGGCGCCGAGAAGGCCCGGATCGGACAGCACGTCACCGAGCAGATCGAATCCCTGTCGAAACCGGTCATCGCTGCCGTCAACGGCTTCGCCCTCGGCGGCGGCTGCGAGCTGGCGATGGCCTGTGATATCCGCATCGCCTCGGAGAACGCGAAATTCGGACAACCCGAGGTCAACCTCGGCCTCATCCCCGGGTATGGAGGCTCGCAACGCACGACGCGTTTGCTCGGTAAAGGAATGGCCCTCTACCTCTGCCTTACCGGCGAGATCGTCGATGCGCGTGAAGCATTGCGCATCGGGCTCGTCGACCGCGTGGTGCCGCTCGCCGAGCTGATGGAAGAAGCACTCCGCATCGCCGGCGCGATCGCGACGAAAGCACCGCTTGCCGTCGCAGCTTGCAAACGAGCGATCTATCGCGGCGCGCATCTCGCGCTCGCCGATGCAATGGAGGTCGAGGCGATGGAGTTCGGGCTCCTCGTCGACAGCAAGGATTTCCGCGAGGGAACGAGCGCTTTTCTTGAAAAGCGCAAACCGGCCTGGGCCGGAAAGTAGCCCGCCGCGACAGATACGCGTAACAATCGATCAAAATTTACAAAACAAAAGGGAGGGCCCGCGCCGGAGCGCAGGGCTCCTCTTTACGATGGCCGAAGATCGCGAAATGTTTGGCAAGCGTATCATTCCATTCGTTCTTGCGTCGATTTCGACGTTGCTGCTCGCAGCATGCGGCGGCTCTAACGCGACGTTCCTTCCGTCGCAGCCCTCGGCCCCGCTCGCGGTCGCAACGCCCGCCACCGTCCCCGGGTTTATCAGCGGTTTAACGACGCCGCTGACCTTCAATATTACGATACCCTCGCCCGGCGTCGGCGCGGTTACCGGCGTCTCCGTCAGCGGCAATATTATCGGCCAGCCGGCGCAGACGGTCACGGCGCCCTGCACCGCGACGGGATGCAGCGTGACGCTCCCTCAGGCTCCGGTCGGTCCGAGCGGTTACGTGATCGACCTCACCAACGGCAGCAACGTGCTCTCGACCGCAACGATCGGTCAGTACGTTTTGTACCAAGCGCAGAGCGTCGGTTTGAGTTTCGGCGGCACGATCGCTTCGGTGAAACTCTCGGTCGAGCCGACGACCGTCAAGATCGGCACGGCACAGAACGTGCTCCTCACCTTGCTCGCCTACGACGCGAATGGAAACCGCATCGTCGGTTCGCAGCCGTTGGCTACTCCGGTTCTCGTTACGGCACCGAGCAGCGCGCCGGGGAGCCTGCCGATCATCCAGTTTACCAGCGCCAACCAGCGCCTGAGCTTCGCGTATAACGGCGGAGCCTCGGGCTTTGGGGCAACGACCTTCACGGCGAGCGTGGGATCGTTCAGTGGTACGGCGACGCTCGCGGAGCATATCCCCAACGACACGGTAAATATTAACGGCAACAATGAGGTCGTCGGCGGCGACCAGCGGATGACCAACGAGATGGCCGCGGCGTTCGGCGACGGGAGCGTCACCTTCAGCGGCGCCGCCCGACGTCCGCTCGCGCTCCGTTTCCCGCAATCGGCGCTAATCACGGTCCGTCCGCCGAGCGGCAACCAAGGAACGCAGAGCTCCTGCGTCGCTTGGGCGACCGGCTATATGACCGCTTCGACGATCTCCGGGCTACCGTCGCGTAACAATTACACGAGCTTCCTAACCGGCTCGGGCACCCCTGACTACAGCAAGATCCTTTCGCCGGCGTTTGTCTATAACCAGATCAACCGCGGTCGCGACGCCGGCAGTTTGGAATCCGACGCGCTGACCCTACTCATCGCCAAAGGCGACCCGTCGTGGAACGAGATGCCGTTCAATCCAACCGATTACCTCACGCAACCGAGTGCGGCGGCATTCCAAGCCGCGCTTCCAAACAAAATCACGAACTTCACCTATCTTCCGCGCGCCGACGCGAACGGCATCGCACAAATTAAAGCCGCGATCGCCGCCGGCGTGCCGGTTCCGTGGGGTGTGAATGTCGATGCCGGCTTCCAAAACCTCGGGCCAAACGATATCTGGACCGGGCCGACGGCGACCGGCGGCGGCCACGCAATGGCGATCGTCGGATACGACGACACGAAAAATGCGTTTATCGTCGCAAACTCTTGGGGCCCCGACTGGGCGAATGCCGGAACGTTCTACCTCGCGTATAACTCCTGGAATATTCCGACGACCGATACGTTCATCGTCAATCCGTAATAAAAAGCACGCACATAAAAAACGGTGGGAGCCTCTGCTCCTACCGTTTTTTTGTGAGGTTCTGCAGTGCGTTACTCATCGCGAGCCCGATCGCGGGGTTAAAGCCGGTCCAGGTCGCACGAATATTTCCTTGCGGATCGACCACCACCATCGTCGGAAACCCGAGGATCTGAAAGTATCCTCGGGAGAGCTGCTCCGGATCGAGGACGACGCGCCGCATGCCGTGCGCGGAGGCAAACGGAAGCACGGCGGCGCGCGATTCGCCGACATCGACGGGCACGACGAGCGCCTGCGGGTGGGCGCGCTCCCACGCCTGCACGAGCGGTAATTCCGCGCGACACGGCGTGCACCAAGTAGCGAAAAAATCGAGAAATAGCACGTGCCCGCGCGCCGAAGCGATGGAGAATGGCGCTCCGCCGACGAGGCGAGCGAACGCGACGCGCGGTGCGGGGTAAGCCCCGGGACGGTTGAGAAAACGCGGCGCGACGAAGACTTTCCAGAGAGCGACGAGGATCAACGCAACCGCCGCAACGTCGAGCACGCGCCCCCACGGCACGCGTGCTCGCGGGGGCATCTGCGAATCGTTCACCTTACTCCACGGAGAAGACGGCCGCGATTCCCTGGCCTCCGCCGATACAGGCCGATGCGACGGCGATCCCGCCGCCACGACGCTGCAATTCGTGCAACGCCGTATAGGCGATGCGCGTTCCGGAGGCCCCGAGCGGATGTCCGAGCGCGATCGCGCCACCGTGCGGATTGAGTTTCCGGCCGTCGTCGCCGAGATCGCGCAGACACGCGATCACCTGCGGTGCGAAGGCTTCGTTGATCTCGACGAGATCGAGCTCACCGTGCGCGATACCGGCGCGCTGTAACGCCGCCGGGATCGCCAGCGCCGGCCCGATGCCCATGATGTCGGGCTCGACGCCGACCGAAGCACCACCGAGCAGACGGCCGATCCAGCGAAGCCCGTCGGCGCGAGCCTGCTTCACCGTCGTTAAGATGACGGCGGCGGCGCCATCGGTGATGCCGCTGGCGTTTCCCGGGGTCACGACGCCGTCTTTACGAAAGC
>JAKBCP010000016.1 GCA_021807645.1 bacterium | reverse complement strand
GCTCTGCCCCGAACCCTACTCCTTGGAAGTGGAGTCGGCCGGGCTGGAACGGCCGCTGCTGCGCCCGGGCGACTACCAGCGCTTCGCCGGCAAGAACGCCCGCATCGTCACGACGCTGGCGATCGGCGGGGCGAAGACCCACCGCGGCACCCTGCGCGGTGTCGTCGGGAGCAACGTCGAACTCCTTACCTCCTCGGGACCGCTCCCGATACCGCTCGCTGCGATCCGCAGCGCCAACCTCGAATACGACCCCCGCGCCGACCTCGCCGCCAATAAGAGAGAACGCAAACGCCATGGCTGAACGCACGAATCGCAATACGAAAACGCAGGAAGAAGCGCCCGAAAGTCTCATCGACGTTCTGCGCGCCGTCGCAAAAGAACGCAACATCGGTTTCGAGATGCTGTTGGAGGCGCTCGAAGCCGCGTTATTGACTGCATACAAGCGGCACTACGGGCCCGAGGCAAATGCCATCGTGAGCGTCGACCGGGCGACCGGCGCCTACACGGTCTATCATCGACGTGCGGTCGTCGCCGAAGTGGCCGACCCTAAAACCGAGATCTCCATCGAGGATGCGGGTGCGCCCTATCAGGTCGGCGACTTCTTCGATGAAGTCGTGCAGCCCAAAGATTTCGGGCGCATCGCGGCGCAGACGGCCAAGCAAGTGATCGTGCAACGGATCCGCGAGGCCGAGCGCGATACCGTCTTCCACAAATACGCGCGGCGGCTCAACGATTTGGTGACCGGCACGGTGCAGCGCTACGAACAGCGGAACATGTACGTGTTGCTGGAAGGCCGCGACGAAGCGGTTTTACCGCAATCGGAGCAAGTTCCCGGCGAGATGTACCGCATCAACGATTTCGTTCGCGCGTACGTGCTCGATGTCAAGAAATCGGCGAAGGGGCCGCAGGTCATTCTTTCGCGAGCCGCAGAGGGCTTGGTGCAACGCCTACTCGAGGCCGAAGTTCCCGAGATCGCCGACGGACTCGTTGAAATCATGGCAATCGCCCGCGAAGCCGGGAGCCGCTCGAAGGTGGCGGTGCGCAGCACGCGCGCCGAGATCGATCCGATCGGTGCGTGCTTGGGGCCGAAATCGAGCCGCATCGCCAACGTCACCGACAACTTGCGCGGTGAAAAGGTCGACATCATTAAGTGGGACGACGACGCGACGACGTTCATCATGAACGCCCTCGCACCGGCGAAGGTCGTCGCGGTCGAAATTTTCGAAGAGGATGGCGTCGCACTGGTCACCGTCCCCGACTACCAGCTTTCGCTGGCGATCGGACGGGACGGGCAGAACGTTCGCCTCGCCGCACGGATGAGCGGATACCGACTCGATATCACCTCCGAGAGCGAAGCCGCCGAGTCGCGCGCGAATTACATCGCGCAGCGCGAAAGCGGCGAACTCGCCGTCGAAGAGGAGGCGATCGCCGAAGAGGAGCTTCCCGATGGCGAAGCGGTCGCCGAATCGCTCGATCTCGACGCGGATCTCATCCGCAAACTCGAGGAGTTCCGCAGGGAACGGCTCGCTGGAGGCGGCGCGTAGCCGGAGTTGGAACCGCAGCGGCAGTGCGTCGGCTGTCGAAAGCGCTTCGACCAGCGCGCCCTCTACCGATTCGTGCGGGAGGGAGTCGGCTGGAAAGGGAGCGTCCCGGGGGGGCGACGGCTCCCTGGGCGGGGGGCTTATCTCTGCTCGGAGGCGTGTGCCCAGCGCGCCGAGCGGAATCGACGCTACCCCGGTCTTGGGCAGAGTGCACGAGAGTATGGTTTAATAGGGGGCTCCCGTTTGGGGAGCATTGAGAAAGGCTGACGTTGGCAACTCGGAAAGTCAAGATTTTCGAACTAGCAAAAGAGGTGGGACTCTCATCGAAAGAGCTCATCGTGCTCTTCAACGAGCGCCTCGGAGGCCTTTTCGAAGCGAAGAATGCCCTGACGGTCGTCCCTGACCAGGTCGCCGACCTGGTTCGCAGCGTGCTGCTCAAGCCGACGGCGTCGGCCGCGCCGAGCGCACCTCCGGCCGCTACGCCGACGCCGAGTGCCCCCGCGCACCCCGAGCCGGTCGCCGAGAAACCCGCTCCCGCCGCCGCGCCGAAGCCGCGTGCTCCCGAACCGGAGGCTCCGCGCCTTCGCCCGGTTACAACGCCGGTGCGCACCACGACCCCACGCAAAGTCGCGCCGCCGCCGGCCGCGCAACCTGCCGCCGAGGCCCCCGTCACCCCAGCGGAGCCGCCCTCGGCCCCGCCGACGGCACCTGCCCCGAAGGCACCGCCTGCCGCGCCAAGCACACCTGCGGCTCGCCCGTCGGCGCCCTCAGCGGCACCGAATGCCCCGTTCCGCCCCACTCCGCGACCGGTAGGCGAACCGATTCCTCGCCTGCGCCCCGTTCCACACGGGCAGACCTCCATCGTCCCGCCGCGTCGCCCTGCGCCGCCGCCGACCACAGCCGCGTCGGCTTCGCCGAGCGCGCAGCCGCCCGGCATGCAGCCAGGCGGGATCGGCCGGCCCGGCGCGCCCGTCGCGCGTCGTCCGATGGGGAACGGTCCCTTCCGTCCGCTCGCGCCGGGAGCGCGCCCGGCCGGAGCCCCGGGCGTTCCCGTTCCTGGGACAACCGACGCGCCCGCGCCTTCTTCGGGTGGTCGCCCCGGCGATAAACGCAGCCATCAAGAGAAAGCGACTGCGAAAAAAGATCGCGAAAAAGATTTACTGCTCGAAAAGGAACGCGCGCGGAAAAAGAAGAGCGAGAGCTCGCCGATCGACGCAGGCAAGAAACTCGAAACGATCGAGATTCCCGATCTTCTGACGGTTCAGGAGCTCGCAACCTCGATGATCGTGCCGGCGAAAGACGTGATCACCGAACTCATCAAGATGGGGACGATGGCGACGATCAACCAGAATATTCCGGCCGACGTCGCCATCGCCGTCGCGAAGAAGTTCGGATTTAACGCGGTCGTCAAAGAAGCCGGCGAAGAGGTCACGGTCGAGCAAGAAGAAGATCGCCCCGAGATGATGACGCCGCGTCCGCCCGTGGTCACGGTGCTCGGACACGTCGATCACGGAAAGACCTCGCTGCTCGATAGAATTCGGCGCGCCGACGTCGCCGCAGGCGAAGCCGGCGGTATCACGCAAAAAATCGGTGCGTATACCGTCGAGCATAACGATCGCAAGATTACCTTCATCGATACGCCGGGGCACGAAGCGTTCACGGCGATGCGCGCGCGCGGCGCGCGCGTCACCGACGTCGCCATTCTCGTCGTCGCCGCTGACGACGGCGTTATGCCGCAGACGCGCGAAGCGATCGCCCACGCCCAAGCGGCCGGCGTTCCGATCGTCGTGGCGATCAATAAGATCGATAAAGCCGACGCTCAGCCCGATCGCGTCAAACAACAGCTCTCAGAACTCGGGCTACAGCCCGTCGATTGGGGCGGCAAGATCGAGATGGTGCCGGTCTCCGCGCGAACGGGTGAGGGGATCGATCATCTTCTCGAGACCGTTTTGCTCGAAGCCGATATTCGCGATCTCAAAGCGAACAAGAATCGCCGTGCCGGCGGCGTCGTCATCGAGTCGTCGCTCGATCGCGGCCGCGGTGCGGTGGCCACCGTTCTCGTGCAAACCGGTACGCTGCGCGTCGGCGATATCGTCGTCGTCGGCGGTACCTTCGGTAAGGTTCGCGCGCTCATCGACGACAAGGGGCGCCAGGTGAAAAAAGCGGGTCCATCGATTCCGGTCGAGGTGATGGGTCTGCAAGATATCCCGGCGGCCGGCGATACGCTCGTGGTCGTCAGCGACGAACGCGTCGCACGCGAAGCCGCCGATAAGCGTAAGTCGCGTCGGCGCGACGTTCGCATCGCAGCGACGACGACGCAGAAGGTCTCGCTCGAAACCTTCATGTCGATGCCGACCGAGGGCAAGAAAACCCTCAACATCATCGTTAAGGCCGACGGCCAGGGTTCGGTCGAGGCATTACGCGCGCGCATGGAGTCGCTCTCGAACGACGATGTCGAGATTCGCGTCATTCACGGCGGCGTCGGTGCGATTACCCCGAACGACGTCAACCTCGCGAGCGCATCGAACGCCGTGTTGATCGGTTTCAACGTTCGCCCCGACGAAACGGCGAAGCGGTTGGCCGATAACGAAAGCGTCGATCTCCGCTTCTACCAGGTGATCTACGATATCGAAGACGATCTCAAGAAGGCGATGCGCGGCATGCTCGCGCCGGTCGTGCGTGAAGTCACGCTCGGCCACGCCGAGGTGCGCCAGATCTTCAAGGTCAGCAAGGTCGGAACGATCGCCGGCTGCTACGTGCGCGACGGTAAGATTCTTCGTAACTCGAAGATTCGCGTTTTGCGCGACGGCACGGTGGTCTTTACCGGCGAGATCGAGAGCCTCCGGCGCGTTAAAGACGACGTTCGCGAAGTCGCCGAGGGCTTCGAGTGCGGCATCCAGGTTGCGCGCTTCAGCGATCTCAAAGACGGCGATATCATCGAATCCTTCACGACCGAGCAAGTCGCGGCCGAACTTGTCGGGGCCTCGTAAGGCTGCTGCGTGAAGGCCCAACGCCTCGCCCGGATCGACCACGAAATCCAGCGCATCCTCGGCACGCTCATCGCGCAAGAGCTGAAGGATCCGCGCTTGGGTTTTACGACCGTTACGCGGGTGGAAGTGACCGACGACCTCCGTTTTTGTAAGGTGTATGTCTCCGTGATCGGCGATCGCCACGCGGCGCGCCAAACGCTCGATGCGCTTGAAAGCGCGAAGGGCTTTTTGCGCGGCGAACTCGGTCACCGTATCGATCTTCGCTATACCCCCGAGTTACTGTTCGTTGAGGATCGCTCGGTAGAACGTGCGATCGAGCTCGCTCGGACGATGCGCGAAGACGCGCTTCGGCGAGCGCCTGCCCCGCCCGTTGAGGAGAGCCAGGATGCAAGCACAGACGAAGACCGATGATCTCGCTTCGGTCGTAGACGAACTGCGCCGTCGCGAGGCGTTCGTGATGGTGAGCCACGTCAAACCCGATGGCGATACGCTGGGTGCCGGGCTCGCACTTGGAATCGCTCTCAAGCAGCTCGGTAAGCGCGTAGCGTATTTCCAGCAAGATCCCGTGCCGAGGAATCTTCGTTTCCTCCCCGATTCCGAATTCGTCGCTCGCGCGCTCCCCACCGATCTGCCGCCCGACACGCTTTTTGTTTTCTGCGATATGAGCGACCCGGCACGAGCGGGCGAATTTCTCCCGCCGCTCCAGCGCGAGAACATGCTCGATATCGACCATCATCTTGGGAACGCGCATTTCGGTGCGTACAATTTAGTGATTCCCGAGGAAACATCGACGGGAACCGTCGTCGTGCGGATTTTACGCGCTTTGGGAATTCCCATCGACGCGCGGATCGCCACCTGTATCCTCACCACGATCATGACCGATACCGGCGGCTTCATGCACAGCAATACGACCCCGCAGACGCTCGAGCTCTCGGCCGAACTCATGCGAGCGGGTGCCGATAAGGAGCGCATCACCGATGAGATTTTCGGCAACAAGCGCATTGCGGCGATACGGTTGCTCGGCGAAGTCCTCGCGGTCATGCGGTTCTCGAGCGAGGGGCGCTACTGCTACTCGTATATCGACGAGCCGATGCTCGCGCGCACCGGGGCCGATGGTGAGGATAGTGAAGACCTCGTCAACGTGCTGCTGCGCGTCGAAGGAGTCCACGCCGCTGCGCTCTTTAAAGCCTTCGACGGCGAGATTCGCGTGAGTTTGCGCTCCGACGGCTCGGTGAATGTACAGCAAGCAGCCGCGCAGTTAGGCGGCGGCGGCCATTTTCGCGCCTCGGGGCTCACGCATCCGGGCCCGTTGCCCGAGGCCTTTGCGGCGGTGGAAGCGGCGCTCTTGCAAGAGGGCCTCGCAACGACTGCGTCTGCCTAGCCCGCCGAACGAACGAAACGAGCGATGCTTCCCTCTTCCTCGATGATGGGTTTCGTCAACGTCTGTAAGCCCGCCGGGCCGACATCGACGCAGATCGTCACGCGCGTGCGGCGCATTTTTAGCACGTATTCCGAACAGCGCGACCTCGCCGCGGGACATCTCGGAACGCTCGATCCGCAGGCTGCCGGCGTGCTCCCGATCGCTATCGGAAAGGCGACGCGATTGATTCCGCTTCTCGAAGATCGTCGGAAGTGTTACGCCCTTACGCTCGTACTCGGGCGCTCGACGACGACCCAGGATGCACTCGGTGAGAGCGTCGAGAGCGCGCCCGTGCCTGAGAATATTCTGCAGCGTCTCGAAGAGGTATTGCCGTCGTTTTGCGGCCGCATCGATCAGATTCCGCCGATGTTCTCGGCGCTGCATTACGGTGGGAAGCGGTTGTACGATCTCGCGCGCGCCGGGATAACCGTCGAACGCAAGGCGCGCACGATCTCGATCTACGATCTTTCGATCCTCGGCTTCGAAGCGCCCGATACCGTGCGCATGCGCGTGGCGTGCAGCGAAGGCACCTACGTGCGTACGCTCTGCGCCGACCTCGGCGCGGCGGTCGGCGTTCCGGCGCATATGGGGGCGCTCGTCCGCGAAGCATCGGGGCCGTTCTTGCTCGCCGAGTCGCTGACGCTTGAGGAGATCGCCGAGTCGCCCGATGCGGCGTTGCTCGCACCCGATCGCATCGTTCCGTTTCCCACCGTCGTGCTCGACCTGCGTGCGTCGGCGGATTTTCGCGCGGGACGAACCGTTGCGATGGCGGAGAGCGTCGGCGGCAAACATGTCTTCGTGCGTGACGCGGCGCGTACGCTCGTGGGGGTCGGCGAAGCACACGGGGTTCTGCTCGCTCCGCGCAAGGTTTTCGTATGAAGATCTATCACGCGTTCGAACGGAGCGCGACGCGGCCGCTCGCCGTTGCGATCGGCTTCTTCGATGGCGTTCACCTCGGGCATCGCGAATTGATTCGACGCACGTTGCTGGAACGCAAGCCGGGTTGGCGCGCTGGCGCGATTACCTTTTCGAATCACCCCGTCGCTTATCTGCGCCCCGGGGAAGAGCCGCCGTTGCTGCAGAGCTGTGAGGAACGCATCAATACGCTTGCCGCGCTCGGCATCGAAGAATGCTTTCTCGTTCCCTTCGACCATGCGGTCGCGAGCATGAGTGCGGAGCGTTTTATCGATGACGTGTTGCTCGCGCGACTTGGGGTGCGTGCGGTCGTTACGGGTGCAACGTTTCGCTTCGGCCAGCGGCGCGGCGGCGATACGGCACTGCTGCGCGAACGGCTCGAACCATTGGGGGTGCGCGCCGTCGCCGTCGATGCGGTCTGCGATGCGGCCGGCGAGCGTATCTCCTCGACGCGGATTCGCGGCCTCGTGCAACGCGGGGAGTGTGAAGCGGCCGACGCTTTGCTTGGAGCGAGTTTCTCGATCCGGGGGGTGGTGGAGCGTGGGGCCGGGCGCGGGCACGACCTCGGCTTTCCGACCGCGAACCTGCGAGTCTCCGAGGGGATGCTGCCGACCGACGGCGTCTACGCGACGCTCGTGCGGCACGACGGACGCGACTATATGGGGCTGCTCTCGATCGGCAGCAATCCGCAATTTGGCGGCCAGAGCCGCACCGTCGAGGTCTGGCTGCGCGACTTTTCGCGCACGATCTACGGCGAGCAGCTTACCCTGCGCGAGCTACGCTTCGTACGCGGACAGAAAACCTTTTCCGACGTTTCGGCGTTGATAGAACAGATGGAGCGCGACCGCGAGGCGATCGCCTTCCCCAGTTACGGATGAGGAGACCGATGAGACCCTATCGCCCGCTGTTAATCGCCGCCGCCTTCGCCGTGCTCGGGGGCTGTTCGCACGCCGCGACCTCGACGGCGCCCGCACATGCCAGCGTCGGCGCGATGGAGCCCTCGTGGAGCGAACGCACCGACAAAGGCTCGCTGCTCACCTCGGCCTCGTTGCTCGGGAAACCGGTCTATGTGAATTTCTTCGCATCGTGGTGCCCGCCGTGCAACGACGAAGCACCGGATATCGAGGCACTCTCGAAGCGTTACGCCTCGCGCGGACTCCAGGTCGTCGGTGTCGACGTGATGGAGAATGCCGATAAGGCGGCCCTCTTTGGTCGCGAGCATCACCTCACCTATCCACTCGTCGTCGATGACGGCGCGTTGCGCAACGCCTATCAGCTCGACGGGTTACCGGTGCATGTCTTTATCGACGCCGACGGTACCGTTCATGCGATCCGCATCGGCGAATTAACAAAAGCAGAGATGGTTCGAAATATTCGCGCGATCCTCCCGAGCAAGGGCCCCGCGTAACAATTTTTTCGCTCCCTGTCTCGCGATACTCTCGAATCGCGCTGCGATGTTATGCCGCCGTGACGATATAATCGCCTTCGCGCAGCGTGACCTGAGCGGTTCTGCCGGCGGAGAGGCGCCCGGCGAGAATCGCTCCAGCGAGCGGCGTGCCGAGCCGGCTCTGCACCGTCCGCGCGACGTCGCGCGCGCCGCTTCCGGTGCGCATCGCTTCGGCCGCTAACTCGGCAAGCGCGATCTGCGCGACCTCGAGCCGCACTTCGCGTGCGCCGAGGCGCGAGGCGAGGGCCTCGACATGGAGCGCGACGATCTTCTCGATCTCCGCGTTGCCGAGCGGCGCAAAGGCAACGATTTCATCGACGCGGTTGAGTAATTCGGGGCGCAGTAGCATCGCGAGATCCTCGCGATCGCCGTTGAGCGTAAGAATCACGAGGGCGTGGCGAAAATCGATCGTTCGGCCCTTCGCATCGGTGATCCGTCCCTCGCCGAGCAATTGCAGCAGCAGCGCGGCGACGTCGGGGTGCGCTTTCTCGATCTCGTCGAAGAGCACCACGCTGTACGGACGGCGACGAACCGGTTCGGTGAGTTGTCCGGGCGCATCGTGTCCGGCATATCCCGGCGGGGCACCGATCAG
>JAKBCP010000015.1 GCA_021807645.1 bacterium | reverse complement strand
ATCGTACTCTTCCCTTCGCCGTTCGCGCCGAGGAGCACCGTCACGCCGGCGATATCGAACTCCACCTCGAGTTCGATCGGTTCGAAGATGCGGTACGCCACGTGAAGCGCGATCATGCGAGGCTTCTGCGTTGAGCGCGCAAGCCGAGCCAGAGCGGCAACGGAAGCGCGACGAGATAGAAAATCCAAAGCAGCGGGAAAACCGCGCCGAGCCCGACATCTTGCAGATTTACCCAGAGTCGCACCGGTATGCCCATCGGGAAATATGCAACGATGAGGCAGATACCGAACTCGCCGAGTGCGCGCACCCACGCGATTGCGAGCGCCGCGCCGAGACCGACGCGCGCGAGCGGAAGAGTTACTGTGAAGAAGATCGCCGGTTGCGATTTTCCGAGCGTTCGTGCGAGCGCTTCGTACTCCGGTGAGACGCCCTCAAACGCCGCCCGGGCGAGCACGATAAAAAACGGCAACGCACCGTAGGTCAGCGCGAGAACGAACGCGGGGGCAGAGTTTGTAAGGAGTAGGCCAATCCGCGCGAGCGGTGCGCCGGCCGCGCCGTACGGTCCGTACAGCGTCTCCAATACGATTCCCAATGCCAGCGGTGGAGAGAGCAGCGGCAACAGCACGATTGCATCGGCGATCCATCGTGCGGGAAAATGCGTGCGCGCGAGCCACCAGGCGAACGGCGTGCCGAGCGCGACGACCAGCAGCATCGCGCACGCGCCGTAGCCGAGCGAGACGCCGATCGCCGCCCAGTCGCCGGGTTCGAGCGAGAAATGCATCCACGGCGTCGCGAATACGAGCGCAACAAAGGGCGCGATCAAAAACAGCAGCGCGGGAACCGCGAGCAACCACGCTTCCTTCGGTCGGCGGGACACTAGATCGGCGGGCCGAGCGGCCGGCGGTACCCAAACGATTGGAGAATTGCTTGGCCGCGAGGCGAGCGCACGAAAGCGAGGAAAGCGCGCGCGGCTTTCGGATCGGCGGCATTTTTTAAGACCGCTGCATAGAAGACCAGCGGTTGCGGATGAACGCTCTCTGCCTTTCCGTGCAGCTCGACATGAATCGTCGCGCGCGCATAGCGATGCGCGTATGCCGGCTCCCCAAGATCGATCTGCGGCGGGAGCGCGATGAACGGAAGATGAAGCGAGCGTACGGCACTCTCGTAGCCCGACGATGCATCGATCTCTCCGCTTTCAAGTCGACTCAGCAGTGACGCTTCGGTGAATATTTGCGCGGGATTACGCGCCGACCCGAGAATGCGTTTTGCGAGATCCGATTGGTGGTAATACGTCGCCGCGAGTTGCATCGTGAAAAGGATGCTCTGCCCTTGCGGATCGGTCGCCGGATCGGTTCTCCCGAAGCGAAGACCGGGCGTTTCGAGGACCCGCCACCACGCCGTGCCGCCGCGAGCGGCGGCCGCGAGCTGTGCGGCGAAGCGACTCTTCGGGCTGTAGGCGATTACCATGCGCGTGCGCGCGATGGGATGCGCCTGCGATACGAGGCCGGCCCGTTGCAAAATGCGGATCGGGCCGGGCGTGATCGAAACGAACAGATCGGCTTGCAAACGCCCGGAGGCGATCAGGTGCGCTAAGCCGTATGCGCCGGCGCCGATTCCTTGATATCCGACATGTGCGTTCTGCGCAAACTGCGGCCCGAGAGCGCGATCCATGACCGCGCCCATCGAACCCGCGTACGCGACGCGCAGATTTCTTGGCGCCGCCGAGAGCGGGCTCGTCCTCGCGCCGACGAAAACCAGCGCGACGAAAAGGAAGATGCGACCTCTCATGTGTCCCCGGTTATCCGATTTCCGTGCGCGAGCCTTCCGGACGAGGGCAATCGGCGGCGGGCCGACAGGGAGAGAGCAGCTCCGAGCGCGCATAAGGGAAGCATGAGCGCGACTTCCGGAACTCCCTCCCTCCATTGAGCGCGGCGCCCACCCCGAGCGTTCGCCCGCCCTTTCTCCGCAAGGTCGGCGGCATCGCCCTGCTGCTGCTCTCGTTCACCGTAGCAGCCCTCGTCATCCGATTCCAGCCTGAGGTCGATCGATTCATCCGCTCGATCGGCGGCTGGGCCTACCCGATGGCGACGATCGTCTTTGCCCTCGTCGCTTCGGCGCCGTTCTCGGTGACCGATGCCCTCGCCGTGATGAACGGTGCGATCTTCGGGCCGCTCTGGGGCTCGGTGATCAACGCCGTCGGGCTGGTGCTCGCAGCGATGCTGGGCTATTGGGTCAACCGGCACGCCACGCACTTACTCGATCTCGATGCCTATCTCAAACGTCTGCCGGCCTGGACTCGCCGTTTTAAGCCCGGCTCCCCGATGTTCCTGATCTGCGTTCGAGTGATTCCCGGTTTCGGCGGCACCGTTGCTACCGCGACGGCGGCGGTCATGCGGGTGCCGCTGATCAGGCAGATCTACACGATGTGCGTGGTCGCGATCCCCATCTGCACGCTCCTTGCCATCGGCGGCGACCGCGTAACGGTCTGGGTTCACGGGTACGAACGCCGCGCGGGGAATGCGATGCGACGTTACGAACGACGGGCGAAAGTGTATATCGATAAACACGCCCATCCGTTCCACATTCATTTCCGGCGCGTTCGGCCGACGCCGCGCCCGTCGCTACCCTCGCCCTCCCCGATCGCGACCCCGTGACCAACGACCTTATCACCGACGCGAACGGTATCGCCGCTCTTTGCGCGCGCCTTGATGCGAGCGAGCGCGTGGGGCTCGACACGGAATTTCATGCCGAGCGCAGTTACGCGCCGCGCTTGATGGTATTGCAGCTCGCGCTGCCGGGATATACGGCGATCGTCGACCCGCTCGCGCCGGGAATCGATTTGCAACCGCTCGTCGCGGCGCTCGAACGCGTTACCGTCGTCGGCCACGCATTGCAGAGCGACCTCAAAATCTTCGCCGAACGGTTCGGATGCGTACCGCCGAAACTTTTCGATACGCAGGTAGCGGCGTCGTTTCTCGGATACGGCATGCAGATATCGCTTGCCGATCTCGTACGCGATCTCGTCGGCATTCGGCTTGCAAAAACGCAGACCGTCAGCGATTGGTCGACGCGGCCGCTGAGCGAAAAGCAGATGGAGTATCTCGTCGACGACGTCGTGCATTTACTTCCGATGCACGCTCTGTTGCAGCAGCGGCTCGCCGAGCGAGGGCGCGCTTCGTGGTGCGAACAAGAGTGCATCGCGCTGGCGCAGCCGGAGAAATACCGTTTCGATTTGCGGCGCGCGTACATGAAGATCCCGGGTGCCGTTCGTATGAACCGCCGCGAGCTCGGCGTTCTCGCTCAGGTTGTTGCGGAGCGCGACGCAATTGCGAAAGAGCGCGATATACCACCGAAGTTCGTCGTCCCCGACGATGTCGTCGGCGGCATCGCGCAGTTGCGGCCGAAACATCTCGAAGATCTCGCGCAACTGCGGCGATTGGAGAGCAACGCCCGGCGAAATTTCGGCGCGCGCTTTCTGGCCGCCGTCGAGCGCGGCGAGGCGATCCCCGACGACGAACTCCCCGAACGCCCGCATCGGCCGCTCGGCGCCGATCGCGAGACCTTGGCGACGCTGCTCGGGGTTGCCGTCGGCGAGGCAGCCCGCGAGGCCGGCCTTCCGCAGGGGCTCCTGGTCACGCGCGCCGCTCTCGAGCGCGCCGCTCGTGAAGCGCCGGGCAGCGCCGAAGAGCTCGCCGAGCTTCTCGGGCTTTCGGCGTGGCGAACCGCGCTCGTCGTCGAACCATTGTGGAGACTTTTGTCGGGTGAAACGCGAATTGTCGTCGAGGGCTATGCGAAAGGGGAGCCGAAAGTAACGCTCGTATCATGAGCGCAAAAACATCAAGCTTTAATGCCGTCAGCACGCTTCGCGTCGGCGATCGATCCTACACCTATTATCGCCTCGCCGCACTGCATGAGGCCGGGCTCGCCGATCTCACGACGCTACCCTACTCGATCAAGATTCTTTTAGAGAATCTTCTTCGCTTTGAGGACGGCCGCTCGGTAACCAAAGCCGATATCGAGGCGCTCGCACGATGGAGCCCGCGAACGCACTCCGAGAAAGAAATTGCGTTTCGTCCGGCGCGCGTGCTGTTACAAGATTTCACCGGCGTTCCGTGCGTCGTCGATCTCGCCGCGATGCGCGACGCAATGGCGGCAATGGGCGGAGACCCGAACGCCATCAATCCGTTGCAGCCGGTCGAACTCGTGATCGATCATTCCGTGCAGGTCGATCGCTTCGGCACCGCCGACGCTGCGGATCGAAACGCCGAGATTGAATTCGAGCGTAACCGCGAGCGGTATGCGTTTTTGAAATGGGGGCAGTCCGCGCTCGCGAATTTCCGTGCCGTTCCGCCCGATACCGGCATCGTCCATCAAGTCAATATCGAATATCTCGCGCGCGTGATCTTCGGTGCCGGAGGTGCGGGAGTTGCATACGATCCGGCGACTGCCGTGGCCTACCCCGACAGTGCGGTCGGAACCGATTCCCATACGACGATGGTCGACGGTCTCGGCGTGCTTGCGTTCGGCGTCGGCGGCATCGAAGCGGAAGCGGCGATGTTAGGCCAGCCGGTCACGATGTTGATTCCCGAAGTCATCGGCTTCAAACTCGAAGGTGCGCTTCGCGAAGGCGTCACGGCGACCGATTTGGTGCTCACCGTAACGCAGATGCTGCGTAAAAAGGGCGTCGTCGGAAAGTTCGTCGAGTTCTACGGGACCGGCTTGAGCCGCTTACCGGTCGCCGACCGCACGACCATCGGCAACATGTCGCCGGAGTTCGGCTCGACGGTTGCGATGTTTCCCATCGACGATCGGACGCTGGAGTACATGCGCCTCACCGGTCGCGCTCCCGAACACATCGCATTGGTCGAGGCCTATGCGCGCGCGCAGGGGATCTTCCGTACCGACGACGCACCCGAGCCGCAGTATAGCGATACGCTCGTGCTCGATCTCGGAAGCGTCGAACCGAGCCTCGCAGGCCCGCGCCGTCCGCAAGATCGCGTTCGCCTGAGCGACGTCAAATCGTCGTTCAACGGCGCTTTTGCCGAATATGCAAAGACGCGTACGCCGGCGACCCGCGGTGCGGAGCGCATGCAGAACGAAGGCGGAAACGGCGGCGTCGCGCTTGCCGACGGGCCGGCCGAACTCACCGACGGATCGGTCGTCATCGCAGCGATTACCAGCTGCACCAATACCAGCAATCCATCGGTGCTCGTCGCGGCGGGGTTGCTTGCAAAGCGCGCCGTCGAGCGCGGCCTCAAGCAGAAACCGTGGGTAAAAACATCGCTCGCGCCTGGCAGTAAAGTCGTCACCGATTATTTGGCGAAGGCCGATTTACAGCGTTCGCTCGACGCGCTCGGTTTCAACCTCGTCGGTTACGGCTGCACGACCTGTATCGGTAACTCGGGCCCGTTGCCGACCGAGGTCGGCGAAGCGATCTCCGAACGCAACCTCTTCGTCGGCGCGGTGCTCTCCGGCAATCGTAACTTTGAGGGACGCATTCACGCACAGGTGCGGGCGAACTATCTCGCCTCACCGCCGCTCGTCGTCGCCTACGCGTTAGCGGGACGCCTCGATATCGATCTCAACGTCGATCCGCTCGGCGTCGGCAGCGACGGGAAAGCCGTCTATCTGCGCGATATCTGGCCGTCGAACGAAGAGGTCGCGCGCGTGGTCACGCAATGCGTCACCGACGAAATGTTTAAGTCGCGTTACGCCGACGTCTTTCGCGGCGACGCGAACTGGGCGAACCTGGCGGTTGCCGCAAGCGAGCGGTACGCGTGGGATCCGAAATCCGAGTACGTCAAAAATCCGCCCTATTTCGATGGCATGCCCGCCGAGCCGGGCGCCACGACGGATATCGTCGGCGCTCGCGTTCTCGCCGTCCTCGGCGATTCGGTGACGACCGACCATATCTCGCCGGCGGGATCGATTGCGAAAAATTCGCCCGCCGCAAAATATCTCGTCGAACGTGGTATCGAACCTGCGGACTTTAACTCCTACGGTGCGCGCCGCGGCAATCACGAGGTGATGATGCGCGGTACGTTTGCAAACATCCGTCTGCGCAATGCTCTGGTCCCCGGTGTGGAAGGCGGCGTCACGCGCTACCTGCCGACCGGCGAGCAGATGTCGATTTTCGATGCTGCGATGCGCTACAAAAAAGACGGTACGCCGCTGGTGATTATCGCCGGGAAAGAATACGGCTCGGGTTCGTCGCGCGACTGGGCGGCGAAGGGACCGGCACTGCTCGGCGTGCGCGCCGTTATCGCCGAGTCGTTCGAACGCATCCATCGTAGCAACCTCATCGGTATGGGCGTGTTACCTCTGGAGTTCGTCAACGGTGAAAATGCCGGCAACTATGCGCTAACCGGTGAGGAGATCGTTGAGATTCTCGGCATCTCCGGCGGAGTGAAGCCGCGTATGGAGGTCCAAGTAAAGGCGACCGATCCGCAGAGCGGAAAATCGGTGCACTTTAAGGCGCGCGTGCGTATCGACACTCCCGACGAGGCTGAATACTATCGGCATGGAGGCATTCTCCAGTACGTCCTCCGCCAGCTACGCGCCGCATCGAAACGCTAAGCGCGGCGAAGCGCAGCGCTTAGCACGCGAGAAGTCATCGAATGGAACGCCTCGATCGCTTATTTGAGGACCTGAAGTCGGCGAATGAAGATTCGCTCGGCTACCCGGCTGCTAAGGATTTCGATTACTCCGCGATCGAGCGCTTTCTGGAGTTCCCGATCAACAACATCGGCGATCCGTTCGCTCAGGGCACCTATCGGGTACATACCCGCGAATGCGAGCGTGAAGTCGTCGCCTTTTTCGCCGAGGCGACGCGGGCGCCGCAAGATGACTGGTGGGGATACGTAACCAACGGCGGCACGGAGGGGAACCTCTACGGCCTCTATCTCGCGCGCGAGCTGCACCCCGATGGGATCGTCTACTATTCCGAAGCGACCCATTACAGCGTTTCGAAGAACCTGCATTTCTTGGGAATGCGGCATATCACGATTCGCTCCCAAAGTAACGGAGAGATCGACTACGACGATCTTCTGGAAACGCTCAAGATCCATCGCGACCGGCCGCCGATCATTTTTGCAAATATCGGAACCACGATGACCGAGGCGCGCGACGATATCGGACGCATCGCGGCGATGATGGACCGCATGGCGATTCGCGAGCGTTACATCCATTCCGACGCAGCGCTCGCCGGCGGATATGCGGCGTATCTCGACCCGCGGCCGGCATGGGATTTCGCCGACGGCGCCGATTCGGTCGCTATCAGCGGGCATAAATTTCTCGGCGCGCCGATCCCCTGCGGCATCGTCATCGCGCGCAAACACAACGTGCAGCGCATCGCGCGTTCGATCGATTATATCGGTAGCCTCGATACGACGATCACCGGTTCGCGAAGCGGCTTTTCCCCGTTGATGCTGTGGTATCGCCTGCGGCAAATCGGGGAGAAGGGTTTGCGCGAGCGACTCGCGCGTTCGTTGGCGAATGCCGAATATCTGGTCGATCGGCTTGTAGGAATCGGCGTGCCGGCCTGGCGTAATCCGAACGCCATCACGGTGGTGCTGCCACGGGTCTCTCCGGATATCCAGCGACGATGGCAACTTGCCACTGCGGGCGATATTTCTCACGTCTTAGTGTTGCCGAATGTGGGGCGCGATCAGATCGACGCGTTCGTCGCCGAACTCGTCTCGTCAGCTAAGGAGGATGCATGCAAAGCCTGAGAGCGATCGTTCCGAATCGGCCGGGGCTGCTGGCGGAGATCACCGAGGTTCTCGCTGCTCGCGGTGTCGATATTCACGCGATCGTCGTTGAATCGCATGGTAGCGCGGCGCTGGTTCGGCTTGAAGTCGAGCGTGAGAACGAGGCGCTCGCCGCCCTCGCCGATGCGGGGCACCCCGCCGTCACCGACGACGTGCTGCTCGCGCGGATCGAGGATCGGCCCGGTGCGCTCGCGGGGGTCTCACGTCGGCTCGGCGATGCGGAGATCAACATTCGCTCGCTCCATCACGTGCGGCGCGACGAAGGGTTCGCCGTTGTAGCGATCAGCACCGATAATAACGACCGTGCGCGCGCCTTGTTGGGCGACGCCGCACTGTAAACGTTATGGAACGCGACGAACACCTCGTCCACCGGCTCGAAGCCTTCTGCGATATCGTCATCGGCTTTAGCCTTGCCGAGCTTACTTTTGGGCTGGTAATACCGAGCCACGCGATCTCGCTAGTACGCGATCCTTCATGGTTCCTCTACTATCTTTTTACTTTTTCCATCGTCGCGCTCATGTGGTGGTCGCACTATCGGCTTTTCCGCGTCGTCTTTTATCCGGATACGCTCAATATCCTCATAAACTTCGCTTGGCTCGCCACCGTCGCGTTGTTGACCTACTTCATGCAGATCAGCGCTCATGCGGCCACACCGGGCGATAGCATCATCGGCACGGAATTGTATTTTGCAACGTTGGCAATAAATTTCGCGCTCAACGCGGCGATGACGACGCGCAGCTATCGTCGGCGCAGCGATTTTCTCGAAGACGATGGGAAAGCGCGGGTCGTCAGGGTCATCGCTTCCGCACTGCTCTCCGCACTTCTCGTATCGGTCGGCACATATTGGGCGGCAACGAGGGGCCCCGCATACCTCTCGTTGGTTCCGCTTGCGATCGTGGTGGGTTACGGCGGGGGCGGGCGCGTGTTGGTTGCTCTCTGGAATCGCCTCCGGAATCGGCCGAAAGAGCACGCGCGGGAAGAAGGCGCTACAACGCGATCCGTTTGAAATCGCCGAGGAGATCGGCGACGAAGCGTAAGAAACGCGCCGCTCCTGCGCCGTCGATAACGCGGTGATCGTAGCTGAGGCTAATCGGCTGGATGAGTCGCGGAACGAATTCCGCGCCGTCCCAAACCGGTTTCATCGCGGCTCGCGTCGCTCCGAGAATCGCGACTTCGGGGGCGT
>JAKBCP010000014.1 GCA_021807645.1 bacterium | reverse complement strand
GCTTCCCGCCACGCGCAAGCCTTGCAGAGATATTTAACCTAAACCGATGCGGCTGGCGATCATGCAACCGTATTTCTTTCCGAACGCCGGTCACTTCGCGCTGATCGCTCGCACCGATCGCTGGATCGTTTTCGACATCACCCAATATACGCCGAAATCCTGGATGACGCGAAATCGCGTTTTGCGGCGTGACGGGGGGTGGGCATATATTCAGCTACCCGTTCGGAACGCCTCGCGTTCGCAACGTATTCGCGAGGTCATAGTGGGGGGTTTGACTGCAGCATCGCAGCAGGTGCTGGGTAGGATAAGCCATTATCGCAAGCGCGCCCCGTTTTTTGCGGTCGTTGAAGATATCGTGCGCGATACGTTTGCTCGAACTGCGGAAACGATGGTCGAGGTGAACGTGCGCTCGTTAAAACTCACGTGTTCCTACCTCGACATTCCTTTCCATTATGAAATTTGCTCGGAGATGCAGCTGGATCTGCCCGATCGGACGAGCCCCGGGGGGTGGGCGCCGCGAATCGCTGCGGCGGTGGGTGCAGACGAATATGTCAACCCTATCGGTGGACGCGAGCTTTTCAATCCAGCGGATTTTGCTTCGCGCGGCGTAACGCTCTCGTTTCTTGAAACCCCCGATTTCGTTTATGCGACCGGACCATTCGCCTACGAGCCCGGTCTCTCTATTCTCGATGTGATGATGTGGAACGAGCCATCGGCGATTCGCGCTTATTTCGAAAGCGCGCGTTTCGTTCCGGCTATTTCTTCGTAAAGAGAAAAAACGGTTCGAGCGGGTTGCAGCCGTATCGAGCTGCGTCGTGCTGCGGAAGCACCCGGTCGTGGGGGAAAAGGTCGCCTTCAAGCCCCGAACTGCGAATGCAGTCGGCAACATCGCCTCCGAAGAGCCGAACGTGATCTTCCTGTCCATAGAAAAACCGCGCCTGCTCTGGGGAGAGCGATCCGACGAATTCCAACCGGTAGCGGAGCGTGGGTACGTATGGGGTCTGGGCGACAAGATAGCCTTCGGGGGAGAGCGTGCGATAAAATTCGCGAGACGCGGCCTCGGGATCCGAAACGTGTTCTAACACGTGGTTGCACAGGATGAGATCGAAACTTGCGTCGGGGAATTCCATGCGTTCGCAATCGACGCGGACGAGATCCGGCGAGCTCGGGAAGAGGTCGCCCCGAATATATGCGGCGGGTCGTCGGGCTGAAATAAGGGGAACGATCTTCGCTTCGGGGGCGATATGCAGGATGCGCGCTCCCGCGATGCGGTCGGCGACCCCGGAAATGGTGAGATAGAGCCAAAGGTGGCGGTCGCGATCGTTGCACCCGCAATTCGGACACAAATAGTTCCGAAGGTCGGAGCCCACCGTGCCCATCATCGCCATGAGCGGGCTACGGGCACTAGCGTTCGGGTGCGGCAGCCACGCGGAGATCTCAGATTCGCAGACAGCACAGAACGGCATCGGGCTAGTTCGTCCTCACGTGCCGTCTCCCGACCCCATCCGTTCGCGCGCGATGAGCTGCGTCGCGTTGAACAACGATTCGAACTGGCCGGCGTCGGTCCACCAACCGTCGAGGATATCGTAATGCAGATCGCCTTCGCGAATGTAGTGGTTATTCACGTCGGTGATCTCGAGCTCTCCCCGGTGTGAAGGTTTGATGCGGCGGATAAAATCGAAGACGCGTCGGTCGTACATGTAGATTCCGGTAACCGCATAGCCGCTCTTGGGCTGCGCGGGTTTCTCTTCGATCCGCACGATGCGCTCGCCGTCGAGTTCGGGCACGCCGAAGCGCTCCGGATCTTCGACGGCTTTAAGGAGAATGCGCGCGCCGGAATCTTGTTGCTCGAAACGGCGCACGTACGGCGAGATATCGTCCTGCACGATATTGTCGCCGAGAATGACGACGACGCGGTTCCCTTCGGCGAAATGCTCGCAGAGTTTTAGCGCATCGGCGATCCCGCCTTCGCCCTCTTGATAGGTGTAATAGATATCCTTGAGCCCGAACTCCGAGCCGTTTCCGAGCAAGCGAAGAAAGTCGCCCGCCGAGTTACCGCCGGTAACGATCATGATATCTTTGATGCCGGCGCGGACCAGGGTTTCGATCGGATAATAGATCATCGGCTTGTCGTAGATCGGCAAGAGATGCTTGTTCGTGACCTTCGTGAGCGGGCGTAAGCGGCTGCCGAGCCCACCTGCGAGGATGATGCCTTTCATGAACGAGCGATCTCCTTATCGGTGCGCGTACTGGCGCTGGTAGTAAGCGAGGAACTCCCCCGATTTAAGCGGGCGCCACCACGATTCATGCTCGCGATACCAAGCGATGGTCGCCTCGAGCCCGCCTTCGAAATCGATCTGCGGGTGCCATCCCAATGCATGGGCCTTCGCGCTCGAAATCGCGTAGCGACGGTCGTGCCCTTCGCGATCGGCGACGTGCCGCACGTGGCTCTCGAAAGATCGCCCGCAGCCATCGAGCAAGCGGCGGGTGATCTCGATATTGGTCCGCGGGTTGCCGCCGCCGACATTGTAAACCTCGCCGAGTTCCCCGCGTTCGAGGACGCAGAGTATCCCGCGCGCGTGATCCTCGACGTGGAGCCAGTCGCGCACCTGTAGTCCGTCACCGTAGAGCGGTACGCTCTGGTCGTCGATCAGATTGCTCACAAAGAGCGGAATGAGCTTTTCGGGGTACTGGTAGGGGCCGTAGGTATTACTGCCGCGCGTGATCAGCACCGGGAGGCCATAGGTGGTGCGGTAGGCGAGCACTTGGAGGTCGCCCCCGGCCTTGCTCGCGCTATAGGGGCTGCGCGGGCGCAAGGGAGAGCTCTCGATGGATTCGCCGCTCTCTACGTCGCCGTAGACCTCGTCGGTCGAGACCTGAAGGTAGCGGGCGATGCCGCGCTCGCGGACCGCCTCGAGCAGCGTGTGCGTGCCGAGGATATCGGTCCGCAAAAAGGCCTCCGGATCGAGGATCGAGCGGTCGACGTGGGTCTCGGCGGCAAAATTGACGATCGCATCGACCCCGTCGCCGATCCCTTCGGCGACCGCGGCCGGATCGGTGATGTCGCCCTTGACGAATCGGTAGCGAGCGGCCGCCGGGAGCGAGGCGAGGTTGGCGGGGTTGGCCGCGTAGGTCATCGCGTCGAGGTTGACGATCTCGACCTTGGGGCGTTCGGCGGCGAGCAAGCGGATGAAGGCCGAGCCGATGAATCCGAGGCCTCCGGTAACGAGATATCGCATCGGGGGCTCCTTCGCGCTTGCACAACCTCCCTCCGCCCGTGCTATACTCCGAGGGTTGTCAACTCGCCCGGCATGGAGGTCGGGCTTCGATGGTCCCAAAGAAACGCTCGCACCGCTCGGAGAGCATCGCGGTCGGGGGCCAGCTGAAAGGAAACCCTTCATGTCCGTTATCTCTATGCGCGAGCTTCTTGAAGCCGGCGTACATTTCGGTCACCAGACCCGCCGTTGGAATCCGAAGATGAAACCGTACATCTTCCAGGAACGCAACGGCATCTACATCATCGATCTCGCCATCACGCTCCAGCGCGTCCGCGACACCTACGAGGTTGTCAAGCAGATGTCGCGCGAGGGGCGCGTCATTCTTTTCGTCGGGACGAAGAAGCAGGCCCAAGAGGTCGTCAAAGATGAGGCCGAGCGCGCCGGGACGTTCTACATCAACCAGCGCTGGTTGGGCGGAACGCTGACGAACTTCTCGACGATTCAGAAGCGCATCGCACGGCTTCGCGAGCTCGAAGAGATGCGCCTACAAGGCGACTTCGACCGCTTGCCCAAGAAAGAGGTCGCAAAGCTCCAGGACGAGCTCAATAAGCTCGAGCGCTTCCTCGGCGGCATCAAAGATATGCATCGCCTCCCCGACGCGATCTTCATCGTCGATCCGAAGAAGGAGCGCATCGCCGTTCTCGAGGCGCGCAAGCTCGGCATCCCGACGATCGCGGTGATCGATACCAACTGCGATCCCGACGAGATCGATTATCCGATCCCCGGCAACGATGACGCGATACGTGCCGTGAAGCTGATGGTCGGCAAGATGGCCGACGCGATCATCGAGGGCCGCACCGAGGCGGAGAGCTCCTTCGACGGAGCCGTCTACGCCCAAGCCCCGATCGATGAAGCAGGCGCCTTCGAGGCGGCGGAGGCCGTCGCCGGCTAGGAATTGCGCGTCGGCAAAGAGACCAGTAGCAAGGGAGGCCGTCGTCGGCCTCTCTTCGTACGCATGAAAGCAAACGAACGCCAAGGAGAGAATCTGTGAGTACTATGACCTACCAACCGAAGGCCGATGAGATTAAGGCCCTACGCGACGAGACCAGCGCCCCGATGATGGATTGCCGAAAAGCACTGGTGGAAGCCGGCGGCGACCGCGAGCGCGCCAAGGCGTTGCTGCTCGAACGCGGTGCGGCGCAAGCCCAGAAGAAATCGGAGCGAGCGGCGAACGAAGGGTTGGTCGGAAGCTACATTCATGCCGGTGGGAAGATCGGCGTTCTCGTCGAGATCAATTCCGAGACCGATTTCGTCGCGCGGAATCCGAAGTTCGGCGAGCTCGTCCGTGACGTGGCGATGCACGTCGCTGCGATGTCGCCTGCGTACCTCGATCGCGCCTCGGTTCCCGAAGAGGTCGTTGCGCAGGCGCGCAAAGAACTCGAAGAGTCCGTACCTGCAGGAAAGCCGCCCGAGGTCGCTGCGAAAATCGTCGAGGGCAAGCTGAACAAGTGGTACGAAGAGCACTGCCTGCTCGATCAGTCGTTCGTAAAGGACGATTCGATCACCGTCGGCGATCTCGTGAATGCCGCCGTTGGAGCGCTCGGCGAAAACATTCGCGTTCGGCGATTCGTAAAGTTCGCGCTGGGCGAGTAGGTACACGTGCAGGCGAGCACCGCGCGATTCTCTCGCGTCCTCATAAAACTCTCCGGCGAGGCGTTCGCTTCGAGCGCTAACGGCGTGGACGTGCGGACGACCGAGACGATGGCGCGGGAGATCGCCGACGTCGCGCGCGGCGGCATCAGTATCGCCGTCGTCGTCGGCGGCGGAAATATATGGCGCGGAAAAGAGCACGAGGCCGCGGGCATGGAGCGCGCTACCGCCGATTATATGGGGATGCTCGCCACCACGATCAATGCGCTGGCGCTGCAGGATGCGCTCGAACGGATCGGCGTACCTTCGCGCGTTCAGACGGCGATTGCAATGCACCAAATCGCCGAACCATATATCCGTCGCCGCGCAATTCGCCACCTCGAAAAAGGGCGCGTCGTCATCTTTGCAGCAGGGACCGGGAACCCGTACTTTACGACCGATACCGCTGCGGCGCTGCGAGCGGTCGAGGTCGGCGCGCAGGCGATTCTCAAGGCGACCAAGGTCGACGGCATCTATACCTCCGATCCCAAAAAGGATCCGGACGCCCGACGCTTCGAGCGGATCGATTACATGGATGCGCTCAATCGCGGCCTGGAAGTGATGGATACGACGGCGATGGCGCTCTGCATGGATAATCGCTTGCCGATCCTCGTCTTCGACATGGGAGTCTCGGGAAACATTCGACGCGCGATCTACGGCGAGGCGATCGGGACCTACGTTGGTAAAAATGAGGCGACGGTGATCGCCGGAGGAGTTGCATGAACGAGTCGTTTTTCAAAGATGTCGAAAGCAAGATGCAGAAGTGCGTCGATGCCACGCGCGCGGAATTCGCGGCAATTCGCACCGGGCGCGCGACCCCGGCATTGCTCGATCGTTTGCACGTCGATGCCTACGGACAGAGCGTCCCTCTCAAGCAGGTCGCCGGTATCGCAACGCCCGACGCGCGCACGCTCGTCATCACCGCTTACGATAAAGGCGTCGTTGGTGAAATCCGCAAAGCGATCGAGAAAAGCGATCTTGGGATGAGCCCGAACGTCGACGGCACTACCATTCGCATGAGCGTTCCACCGTTAAACGAAGAGCGCCGCCGCGATCTCGTGAAGGTCATCAAGAAGAAGTCCGAGGACGGGAAGATCGCCCTTCGGAACGTCCGCCATAAAGCGCACGACGATATTAAAGCGCAATTGAAAAGCTCGACGATTACCGAAGACGAGAGCAAGCGGATGCAAGATCATCTGCAGAAATTGACCGATCGATATAGCAAAGATATCGATGGACTGGTCGTAACGAAAGAAAAAGAAGTGATGGAGGTCTGACGCAGCTCCTCATGGACCCGCAATTGGCGTTGATGCCCGAGGTCCATGCTCGCCGATTGCTTGGCGATCGGTGCGTGCGGACGCATGTCGTGCGGCCGTATGGAGGCTGGGCCGGGGTTGGAACGCTCCGCGTTATCGCAGTGCGAGCGGTCGAGAGCGGGCTGGAACTCTTGCTCGGATACGACCGTTACGACCGCATCGAGGGATCGTGAAGGCTCCCGCTGCCGCCCCGAGTTCCGGAGCAAACGCGACGATACCGCGGCATATCGCAATTATTATGGACGGCAATCGCCGCTGGGCACGGCAGCGCGGTCTTCCTGCCGTCGAAGGGCATCGTCGCGGGATCCTGGCCTTGCGAGAGATCACCCGCGCCGCGAGCGATTTCGGCGTCGAGGTGCTCACCGTTTACGGCTTTTCGACCGAGAACTGGCGTCGCGAGCCGACGGAGATCTCATTTTTGTTCGATCTCTGCGTGTTTTTTGCTCGCACCGAGCTTGCCGAACTCAATAAAAATAACGTTCGCGTTCGCATCATCGGCGATTGGGAGGCTTTGCCCGCGCGCTCGCGCGAGGCGCTCGATTCGCTCGCTCGCGATACCGCCGGTAACACCGGGCTTTTACTCAACCTTGCCGTTAATTATAGTTCGCGGACGGAGTTGCGCGATGCGATGCGCGCCCTCGCACGCGAGGTCGCGGCGGGCACCTTGGCTCCCGATCAAATCACCGAGGAGACGCTCTCGGCGCATCTTGCGACCGGCGATCTCCCCGATCCCGATTTGGTCATCCGCCCGGGCGGCGAGCGACGCCTCTCGAACTTCTTGCTCTATCAAGCGGCCTATGCCGAGTTGGTGATGAGCGATATTTTTTGGCCGGATTTTTCGCGCTCCGATTTCAGCGCAGCGATCGAGGAATTCGGACGGCGCGCGCGACGCTGGGGCGCATGAGCGAGTCGGTCGCAGCGAGTTCGGCGACCGCCGTACGATCGGGCCGCCCTCGGGTGACCAAACGTCGCGTCGCCGTGGGGCTTCTCATCGCCGCCATTGGGTTACCCTCGATTGTCTGGGCGCCTGCATTCGATCTTTTGGTGCTGGCGATCGGCCTCGCTTGTCTCTACGAACTCAACGCGCTCTGTGAAATCAAGGGGCAGGAGCTCGAATATCCGATCGCCGTTCTCGGCGTTTTTGCCTATATCGTTCTCGCGAGTCTCGGTCGACTGCAAAAATGGGAGGGCGTTCTGCTCGCCGGGGTGACGATCGCCGCTTTTTCCATCGGCATGTACGGCGACCAGCGCGGATATTTCGCGCGTACTGCCTACACGTTGCTCGCCGTCCTGTATATCGGGAAGCTCCTCACCTACCTCGTTTTTCTGCGGAACGTTCCCGGCGTCGGAGCCTACTGGACCGTCTTTGCGCTCCTCTGCATCGCCTTCACCGACATCTTCGGAATGTTGATCGGCAATCGCTTTGGGCGCCGACAACTCACGCGCATTTCGCCGAAGAAAACCGTTGAAGGATCGCTCGGTGCGCTGCTCTGCGTCGCAGCCTTCGCTGCGGCCGCCAGCTTTTACGCACCGCTCGGCTTGACGCTCTGGCAAGCGGTCGCTCTCGGTGCCGCGACCAATATCGGCGCGCAGGCCGGCGATTTGGTGGAATCGGCGCTCAAACGCGACGTCGGCGTGAAAGATACGGGCACCGCAATCGTCGGGCATGGCGGATTTCTCGACCGTTTCGACTCCTATCTCTTCGGCGGAACGGTCTTCTTCGCTGCGTTGCATATCCTCGGGCTATTGAGCGTTCGCTGAACATGGCACGGAGAAAGGTGGCGATCCTCGGCTCGACGGGGTCGATCGGAACGCAAGCACTCGACGTCATCGCCGCACATCCCGAGCGCTTTGAAGTGGTCGCTCTTGCAGCCGGTGCAAACCGATCGCTCCTCGAGCAGCAGGCACGGATCTTTCAACCCGGGGTGGTCGTCGATGCGCGATCAGGCGCCGATGGGCTCTTGCGTGCTGCGACGGGAAGCGGTGCCGATATCGTCCTTGCGGCGACCACCGGAGCGGTCGCCTTCGATGCGCTCTTCGCCGCCGCCGAACGTGGTATCGATCTCGCCGTCGCCAATAAAGAAGCGATCGTTGCCGCCGGCGAGTTGTTGGTCGATGCGAGCGTTCGCGGTGGAGGACGATTACTACCTGTCGATTCCGAGCATAGCGCGCTCTTCCAATGCCTCGTCGGCGAGGATCGCGCCCGCGTTGCAGCGCTGTTGATTACGGCCTCGGGCGGCCCGTTTCGCACGGCGTCGACGGAGATGCTCGCGTCGGCGACGCTCGAGCAGGCATTGAATCATCCCATCTGGCGAATGGGCACGAAAAACACCATCGATTCGGCAACGCTGATGAATAAGGGGCTGGAAGTCATCGAAGCGGCGCGGCTCTTCTCGATGCCGGCCGAGCGGGTGCTGGTCGTCGTCCATCCGCAGTCGCTCCTCCACGGCGCGGTACTTTTTGCCGACGGGAGCGTCAAGGCGCAGCTGTGCGCACCGGACATGCGGGTTCCCATCGGGTATGCCCTTGCGTACCCCGATCGCCTCGGGGCGGCCCCCGCGGCGGCACCCTCCGATCCCCTCGAACTGCTTGGGGCACAACCGAATTCCAGCCTGCTGCGTTATGATTACGAACGTGTCGATACGCAGCGCTTCCCCAGCCTGGCCCTCGCTTACGACGCCCTGCGGCGCGGCGGCTGTGCTCCGGCCGTGCTCTCCGCGGCGAATGAGATCGCCGTTGAGGCCTTCGTCGCCGGCAGTATTCGGTTTGGGGATATTCCCTTGCTCGTCGGAGAAGCGCTTACGCGGCTTCCGGCGTACGACCTTACGCTCCCGGGTCTTCGCATCGCCGATGCGGCGGCCCGAACCTTCGTGCGCGCTCGCATCGCCGAG
>JAKBCP010000013.1 GCA_021807645.1 bacterium | reverse complement strand
AGCCCAACGGCGCGCGGCGTGTTGCAGCAACTCGTTCTGCAGACGCTGCTCGATCAGTACGGTCAACGCCACGGCATCAAGATCACGAAAGCGCAGATTGCGGCGCGTGAAGCGGAGATCGCGGCAAACTATCCGCCGGGATCGTTTCAGCGTCAGTTGGCGGCGAACGGCCTGACCGAGCACGATCTGCATCAGATCATCCGTCAGCAGCTCATCATCGACGCTGCGGTCGGCAAGAACGTGCAGATCCCCGAATCGCAGATTACGGCGTTCTTCAACAAGAATCACGCGCAGTTCGATACCCCGGAGCAAATTAAAGCGCGTCACATTCTCGTCAGCGATCTTGCGACCGCGCAGAAGATCGAAGCGGATCTGAAAGCCGGCCAGCACTTCTCGGCGCTCGCCAAGCAGTACTCGCAGGATCCCGGCAGCCGCGATAAAGGCGGCGAACTCGGTTGGTTCGGCCCGAACCAGATGGTGAAGCCGTTCGAAGCGTACGCATTGACCGGCAAGATCGGCGCGATCAGCCCGCCGGTGCACTCGCCGTTCGGTTGGCACATCATTCAGGTGCAGGCGCGCAAGCCTGCGGTGAAGGCGACGCTCGCATCGGTGCATCAGCGCATCGAAGACCAGCTGCGCGAACAGGCGGAGGCGCCGCTGGTGCAGCCGTTCATCGCCGGATTGCAGAGCAAGGCCACGATTCAGATCAACGATCCGCGCTTCACCGGCCTCTTCCCGACGCCGCCGCCTTCGGCCGCTCCCGCAGCGACCGCCGGCACGGCAACGGAAGCTCCGTCGGCAGCGCCGTCGGCTCCGCCGTCGAAAAACTGATCGCAGCGCAACGATCGCACCTCGACGAGGCTCCGGGCTGGTACCGGGGCCTCGTCTTGTGTTGCGGCGAAGCCTTTTAACCCTATGCTCGTTCGTATCATCGGGCTTGGCCCCGGCGACCCGTCATTGCTGACCGTCGGCGCGATCGAAGCGTCGATCGGGCTCCCGCGCGTGACGCTGCTATTAGCGCCGCCCGCGTTGCGCGAAGCGCTCGCGGAACGAAAGATCGCGATCGATCCCGATCCGCTTCACGATGCCGCCGCAATCGTTCGCGGCAGCAGCGATGCGATCGATCGTTTCGTCGATGCGCTCGACGACTGCGATCTCGGCATCGGCGTTCTCGGCAACCCGTTCTCCGATTTCCCCGGCCTCGCGCAGCTTCAGCGCGCGCTCGATGCGCGCGGCGCGCGGACGGAGATCGTTCCCGGCATGGCGCGCGCGACGTTGGCGGCGTCGCTCGAAGTTGCGCTGGTGCCGTTGCCGCCGCAAGCGCAGCGCTACAGCTTCGCCGAACTCGTCGAAGTGATGGCGCGGCTACGTTACGGCTGTCCGTGGGATCGCGAGCAGACGCACCGCACGTTGGTGCCCTACCTCATTGAAGAGACCTATGAAGTCGTCGAAGCGATCGAGCAGGGCGGGCTCGACGGGCTCTGCGAAGAGCTCGGCGACCTGCTGTTGCAGATCGTCTTTCACGCACAGATCGCCAGCGAGAGCGGCGCGTTCACCGTCGCCGACGTCATCGACGCGTTGGCGAACAAAATGGTGCGACGACACCCACACGTCTTTGCCGATGCCGTCATCGAAGACGTCGATGCGCAGTGGCGGAGTTGGGAAAAACTCAAAGCGCAAGAGAAGACCGGGCTTGCGCGCGCGAGCCGGCTCGACGGTATCCCGCAGCACCTCGGTGCGCTCCAACGCGGCCAGCGCATGCAGGAGAAAGCGGCGCGCGTCGGCTTCGATTGGCCCGGCGTTTCGGGCATTCTCGAGAAACTCGTCGAAGAGCTCGGGGAGCTCGCCGAGGCACAACGCGCAAAAAACGACGACGATCACGTTCGCGAAGAGCTCGGGGACGTGTTCTTTACGCTGGTCAATCTCGCGCGCGCGTTGGGCATCGACGCCGAGAGCGCGGTGCGCGATGCAAACGAAAAATTCTACCGTCGATTCACCTTTATGGAGCGCGCGGCCGCCGAACGCGGCGTCGCGCTCGCCGATCTCACGCTCGACGAACTGGAGGAATTGTGGAAGAGAGCCAAGGGCGGCGTAGCCTGATTCGCCTGCGCATGAGCGCGCACGACGCCCATTACGGCGGCAATCTCGTCGACGGTGCGCGCATGCTCGCGCTCTTCGGGGATGTCGCGACGGAGCTGCTCATCGCGCTCGACGGCGACGAGGGGCTCTTCGTCGCCTACGACAGCGTCGAGTTTCTCGCGCCGGTCTATGCCGGCGACTATATCGAGGCGAGCGGCGAGATCCTCGCCGTCGGCAATACCTCGCGCAAGATGCGTTTCGAAGCGCGCAAGGTGATCGCCGTTCGCAGCGATATCAACGAGAGCGCCGCCGACCTGCTCGACGAGCCGGTCGTCGTCTGCCGCGCGAGCGGCACCTGCGTGACGCCGAAGCAGAAGAAACGACGTTAATTCGCGCGTGCCGATGCTCTCGCCGCAGTTCTTGCTCGTTCTCGCCGTCGGCGCCGTCGGCATCTTGCACACGATGGTACCCGACCATTGGGCGCCGATCGCGCTGCTCGCGCGTCGCCGGAAATGGTCGCAGTTGCAGGTAGGGCGCGCGGCGTTACTCGCCGGGCTTGGACATACGCTCTCGACGCTTGCCATCGCCGTCGTCGTTTGGGCGGGCGGCATCTACGTCGCACAACGCTTCGGACATCTGCTCGGCATCCTCTCGAGCGTCGCGCTCGTGCTCTTCGGCCTCTGGATCGCAATCGCCGGCTGGCGCGAATTGCGCGAGCACGACCGCGCTCACGCGCACGGGCACGCCCACGAGCACGACGAGGGGCACTCGCGCGGCGCGCTGCTGGTGATTCTCGGCTCCTCGCCGATGATCGAGGGTATTCCGGCATTCTTTGCCGCCGCGCGCTACGGCGTCGCGCAGCTCGTCGCGATGTCGGTCGTCTTTGCAGCGAGTACGATGCTGACCTACGTCGTGCTCTGCTTGCTCTCCAGCGCCGGGCTCGCGCGGTTGCAATTCGGCCGCTTCGAACGCTACGGAGAAGTGATCAGCGGGCTCTTCATCGCGCTCTTGGGCGCGTTCTTCGCAATCTTCCCCGTTCTCTAATCACCCCGTGCGTACGCTCTTCGCACAACCGTTCTTCACCCGGTATTTTCTCGCGCGTCAACTCAGCGTGCTCGCCTACTCGATCGAAGCGGTGGCGGTCGGTTGGCAGATCTACGCGATCACGCATGCCGCGCTCGCCTTGGGTTTCGTCGGGCTGCTGCTCTTCGTGCCGCAGGTCGCGCTCGCGGTTCCCGCCGGCGTCCTCGCCGATCGCTTCGATCGCCGCAAGATCGTCTTTCTCTGCTCCTTCGGCGAAGCGCTCGGGGTGGCGATCTTCGCGTATCTCGCCTGGCAAGGGTCGCACGCGCTTTGGGCCTACGCCGTCGCGCTCTTCGTCAGCGGCTGTGCGCGAGCAACGAGCGCCCCGGCGGAGCGCGCGTTGCTCGTCGGTATCGTCGACGAAGCGGCATTCCAACGCGCCTCGGCATTTACGTCGTCGATCGGGCAGATGCTGACGATTCTCGGCCCGGCGGCGGCGGGAGCACTGATCGCGCTCTCGACGCCGTTCGCCTTTGTCGTGGCAACGCTCGGGTATGTCGCATCGACATTTGCGTATGCATCGCTGCGCGTGCGTTCGCAACCGCATATCGATCCCGGCGAACTCGATCCGATCGGCGGCATTCGCTACCTGCGCAGACAACCCGAGGTGCTCGGCGCGATCTCGCTCGATCTCTTCGCCGTGCTCTTCGGCGGCGCGACGGCGCTTTTGCCGATCTTCGCCACCTCGATTCTGCACGTCGGCCCGCTCGGTTTCGGCTTGATGCGCGCGGCGCCGGGGCTCGGTGCAGCGATCGTCGCCTGGTATCTCTCGCGCCGACCGCTCGAACGTGGAGCGGGGCGCGCGCTCTTTTTCTGCGTCGCCGCGTTCGGCATCGCGACGATCGTTTTCGGGCTCTCGAAGAACCTCGCGCTCTCGTTGGTCGCACTGCTGGCCATCGGCGGCTTCGATATGGTGAGCGTCGTCATCCGCATGACGCTCGTGCAACTGCGGACGCCCGACCCGCTGCGCGGGCGCGTGAGCGCGATCGAGAATATCTTTATCGGCGCCTCCAACGAATTGGGCGCCTTTGAATCGGGGGTGACCGCCGCCTGGCTCGGGGCGGAGGCATCGGTTGCGATCGGGGGGCTCGCGACGCTCGCGGTGATTCTCGCCTGGGCCTTCGCCTTTCCCCATTTGCGCCGGCTCGACCGCCTCTCCGAGTAGCGCCGACGAGCAGCCAAGCGCCCCTATGTGGCTTTTGTCACAGGACTGCAAAATGAAACTGGGAACCTGCTGAGGACGCCGGTAAGCATCCCGGCGCATGACTGCACTTTCGATATCTGATTAAAGGAGTTTTCCTTGAACCTTCGATCTCTTCGCGCACTCCGCGGCCTGAGTTCGCTCGCCGCTGCCTGCGCGCTCGGCGTCCTGGTCGCCGGTTGCGGCGGCGGCGCCGGTTCCTCGGCCCTCCCCACCAAACCGCTCTCCCCGACGAGCGCCTTCAAACCGAAAATCTATCCCGTCATGCATATCTCGCGTTCGAGCGTGAAGGTCGCGATGGCGAAACTGACGCGCTCGGGTGCTTATTTCTCGCCGATCAAGGGCGGCAAGCCGATCCGCATTCACACCAAGACGGTCTCGGCGGGCATGGATCTCACCAACAACGGCGGCCCCGTCGTCCCCACGGCGAGCGTCTATAACATTCTGGTGAACTGCCCCGACGAGAGCTGCTGGGGCGGCGATATCTCGGGTTTCGAGAACAGCTTTTTCTCCAGCGACATGATCCACATTCTCGACCAGTACGTCGGCCAGTCGGCGACCTATACCGTCGGCGGCGATATTCCGGTGACCTATAACACCAGCAACCAACTCGGCGACCAAGATATCGTCAACATCATCTACAACGTCGCCCAGCAGTACGGCACCGGGTATAACGCGGTCTATAACGTCTTCCTCGAGAGCGGCGTGCAGCAGTGCAGCCAGAACGCGGGCGGATGCTACCTGCAGCAGTACTGCGCCTACCACGGCAGCAACGACTACAGCGATATCGGCCACACCCTCTACACCGTCGAGCCCTACCAGGATGTCTCGGGCTGCCAGGTGAGCTCGGTGAGCAATGGCGGCCAATCGCCGAACGGGTCGACGATCGATTCGACGGCGTCGACGCTCTCGCACGAACTCTCCGAGACCTTCACCGATCCCGACGTCGCGGTGAATAACCTCGCGTGGTACAACTCCTCCGGCGGCGAGATCGGCGATCTCTGCGCCCCGGCGGCCGGCGTGCCGACGCAGCAAATCTCGCTCAACGGCACCGTCTTCGAGATCCAGGGCGAGTACGACAACAACGTCTCCGATTGCTCGTGGCAATCGCCGTAGCTTAACGCTCGGTTCGCGAGATTCGGCGGGGTTCGGTTCGTCAGAGCCGAACCCCGCCGCTATGTCGGTTCTACGTGCGGATGCGGCAGCGATTGCAAGCGCGGCCGCCGCGCTCGGCGCCGGAGCCTGCGTCGCCTTCCCGACCGAGACCGTCTATGGCCTCGGTGCCGTCGCGTTCGACGCGCGCGCCGTCGCGAAGATCTTCGAAATGAAAGCGCGCCCGACGTTCGATCCGCTGATCGTCCACGTGCTCGATGGGGCGATGCTCGCCCGCGTCGTGCACGAGATTCCGGCCGCGGCGCAACGCCTCGCGGAGCGTTTTTGGCCCGGTGCGCTGACGCTCGTGCTCGCCAAGCGCCCCGAGATTCCCGGCATCGTGACCGCCGGGTTAGAGAGTGTCGCGGTGCGCATGCCGGTGCATCCGGTCGCGCGCGCGCTGCTCGCCGCGGTCGGTGCTCCGCTTGCAGCACCGAGCGCGAACCCGTTCGGGCGCTTGAGCCCGACGAGTGCCGAACACGTCCGCGCGCAGCTCGGCGAGCGCGTCGAGATCATCCTCGACGGCGGCGCGACGCCGTTAGGGATCGAGTCGACGATCGTCGCCTTCGATCCGGTTCCGACGTTGCTGCGCCACGGCGCGATCCCGCGCGAGGCGATCGAAGCGGAGATCGGTGCGTTGCTCGATGCGACCGGGCCAAACGGCGCGGCGGTGCCGCAAGCGCCGGGGCAATTATTGCAGCACTACGCTCCGCGCACGCCGATTCGCGTCATCGAGGAGTTGCCGCCGCACGCGCAACGGCAACGCGCCGCCTATCTCGGCTTTACCGAGGGCGTCGAAGGGTATGCCGCGCAGCGCGTGCTCGCGCCCGGCGGCGACGAACGCGAAGCGGCGGCGCATCTCTTCGAATATCTGCACGAACTCGACGCGCTCGGGCTGGAGCGCATCGACGCGGCGCGCGTCCCTGCGCGCGGGCTCGGCGCGGCGATCGCCGATCGACTGATGCGCGCGAGCGCGCGATGAGCGCTCCGCACGCAAGCAGCGATCGCGAACGAAAGCGCGCGCTTCTCGCGCTGTTGGTGCTGGCATTTGCGTGGGGGCTGAATTGGGTCGTGCTCAAAATAGCGGTTGCCTACGCGCCGCCGTTAGTTTTCGCCGCCGCGCGTATGATCGGCGGTGGGCTCGCCTTGCTCGCGCTCTGCGCGTGGCGTCGGCGCGGCGTGCGGCCGCAGCATTTGCTGACGTACGCGTGGATCGGGCTCTTTCAGACCGCGGGATTCATGGGGCTCGTGATGATGGCGATTGCAATCTCCGGCGTCGGTGCGATCTCGACGCTCGCCTATACCATGCCGCTCTGGGTCGCGCTCGCCGGCGTCGTTTTCCTCGGCGAGCGGTTGCACCCGTTGCAGATCGTCGCGTTGCTTTTCGCGATGTTGGGCATCGTCGCAATCGTCGGTTTCGATCATCTCGGTCGCGCCGGGTACGCCGATCTTCTCGCGTTGCTCGCCGGTCTCGCCTGGGCGGTCGGCGTGGTGATCACCAAGCGACTCGCCAACCGCGTCGCGATAGACGTCATCGAACTCACGACCTGGCAGATGCTCGCCGGCGGAGCGGTACTCGGCATCGCCGCGTTGCTCGTGCCGCACGGTGCGACGCACTATACGTTGCCGTATATCGGCGCGCTCGCGTATAACATCTTCATCGCCACGGCACTCGCGTACGTGCTGTGGGTCTACGTTCTCGATCGCTTACCGGCGCGCGATGCGAGCATGGGCGTGCTGACCAATCCGATCGTCGGCATCATCGCCGCCTGGGGATTTCTCGGCGAGATTCCATCGGCGAGCGTCGGTTGGGGCATCGCGTTGACGCTCGCCGGGCTCGCACTGATGGCTTACGCCGATCGTGCGGGCGCGCAATGAATACTGCGGCGAAGGCGTTGCGCAAGCGCATTCCGCGCGCGGAGCTCTGCGCGTGGGACGACAGACTTCGCAGCGAAGAACCGCTCGTTGCGATCCGTCGCGAAGAAGCGAGCCGCATCCCGGCGCTGCTGCCGATCCGCCACCAACGGATGCGCCGCGATCCGTTCGGTTTTCTGCGCGGCGCGGCGGCGATCGCCGCGAGCGATTTTAGCGCGCTGCGCGTGACCGGGTTGCGCGCCCAGATCTGCGGCGACGCCCACGTGCTGAATTTCGGAACATTCGCTACCCCGGAACGCAATATCGTCTTCGATCTCGTCGATTTCGACGAAACGTTGCCCGGCCCGTGGGAATGGGATATGCTGCGGCTCTCTTCGAGCCTCGTCGTTTTTTCCGCATCGGTCGGCATTCGCAGCGACCGCGCCGAAGATGCCGTCGTTGCGGCGGCGCAGGCGTATCGCGAGGCGATGCTCGCCTATGCGCAGCTCGACCCGCTCGAAATTTGGTACGATCGGATCGAGGTCGATGCACGGATCGCCGGCGATATGACGATGCACGAGTCGGCGACGGCGCTCGTGCCGGTGCTCGAAACCCCCGAGTTACGCCCGCCGCGCTTCGCCGATCGGCCGCCGCTCTTTCGCCGTCTTCGCCACGCCGACGAGCGCGTCGAACTCGCACACGGCATTCTGCGCTCGTATCGTGCTTCGCTCCCCGAGCATCTCCGCGTGCTGTTCGACCGCTACCATAGCGTCGATATGGCGTTGAAGGTCGTCGGGGTCGGGAGCATCGGCACGCTCTGTTTGGTGGTGCTTTTGCTCGCCGATACCGATCGGCCGCTGCTGCTGCAGATTAAAGAAGCGCAGCGATCCGCGTTGGAGCGCGTTCTCGGGCTGAGCCGCTTCGCGCATCATGGCGAGCGCGTCGTCGTCGGCCAACGGCTCATGCAGGCGGCGAGCGATCTCTTTCTCGGTTGGAGCAACGACGGCGACCGCGACTTCTACGTGCGACAGTTGCGCGACATGAAGGGCTCGCTCGATACCGCCGGTATTCGCGCCGCGACGTTGGTTCGTTACGCGCGCCATTGCGGGAAAACGCTCGCACGCGCGCACGCGCGTTCCGGCGAACCGCGTGCGATCGGCGGTTACCTGGGCAATAGCGCGGAGTTCGAGGAAGCGATGCGGCGATTCGCGCTCGCCTACGGCGTGCGCTGCGAGCGCGATTACTCGGCGTTTGTCGCCGCGTGCGCGCGCGGTGAGTTCGCTTTCGAAGAATAAAAGCGGGTGAGGAGCATCGCGTTGCCGACGACGAAGAGGCTCGACGCCCCCATCGCAGCGGCCGCATAGATCGGCGAGACGATGCCGAAGGCAGCGAGCGGAATCAACGCGACGTTGTAAGCGAGCGCCCAGAAGAAATTCATCGCGATGGTGCGCATGGTCGCACGCCCGATCTCGATCGCTTCGACGATCGCCGAGGGATCGTCGCGCAGCGCCGCGGTTCCCGCCGTCTCCAAAGCGACGGCCGCACCGGCGCCCATCGCCATGCCGACGTTTGCAAGCGCGAGCGCGGGCGCATCGTTGATGCCGTCGCCGAGAAAAGCGACGCGCGCGCCGCCGTCGCGCAGCTTGCGGACGAGTTCGCCTTTACTCTCGGGCAAGAGCTCGGCGTAGACGCGGTCGATTCCGCACGCCGCAGCGATCCGCGTGGTGACGCCGAGTGCGTCGCCGCTGGCGAGCGCAACGACGATGCCGCGTGCCTTCAGCCGTGCGACGCTCTCAGCCGCATCCTCGCGCAGCGGATCGGCGATCCTAATCCGCCCGAGCGCGCGATCATTTTCGGCGACGTAGAGCGCGCTTTCGGCAGCGGTCACTTCGGCGATCGGCGGAAGCACGATGCCGCGTTCGCCGAGAAAGGTCGCGCTGCCGACGAGCACCGCAGCATCGCCGACCGTTGCGACGAGACCGCGCCCGCGCACCGCCGTGACGTCGCGCGACGGA
>JAKBCP010000012.1 GCA_021807645.1 bacterium | reverse complement strand
TTCTTCGGCGTGCGCAAGGCCGATCTCGGCGTCTTCACGCGGACGGAGGGTTAGGAACGTGTTATTTCGTCGACTGAATTGGAACATCGTCGGATGGTTTACGACCGTCTCAAGGATTTCAGGATTCGTTATCGCGCTGGGGATAGCGGCGATGCTTTATCACGCGAGCCAGGCTCCGGGCGGGTTCCAGTTCTCCCATATGCTGCGCTTGGGGCTCTCGTTTACCGGCGGTACCGATATCACGGTCGCCTACGACAGCCCGCAGAGCAGCGCGCAGATCCGTACGGCGATAACGCCGTTGGGAATCGGCGACGCACGGATCAACACCATCGGCAAGAGCGGTAAGCGCTTTATCATCGAGACGCAGAAGTCGTACGCGAACGACTCGACGCCGCTCTGGGCGGCGCTGGGAACGGTCGCGCCGGTCGATCGCGCTGCCTCGCAGATCGCATCGGTCGGGCCCTCGCTCGGTAAAGAGTATCTTCGCAGTGCGATCTGGGCGTTGGTAATTGCGCTCATAATCCAGTTTCTCTACATCGCGTTCCGCTTCGGGTGGAACTACATCTTCGGCCTCGTCACCGTCATCGCGCTCGTGCGCGATGCCGCGATGATGATCGGCATCTACGCGCTCGCCGACAAACGTGCCGACGACGCATTTCTCGCGGCGGTGTTGACGGTCATCGGTTACTCGGTCATGGATACGATCGTCATTCTCGACCGAATACGCGAAAATACGAAGTTGATGGCCGGGAAAGCCTACGACTATATCGTCAACGAGTCGATCAAACAGACGATGACCCGCTCGTTCAATACCCTGGCGACGGTCATCATCACGCTGGTCGCGTTGCTGGCGCTCGGCGGTGCGAGTTTGAAGAACTTCGCCTTCGCGCTGCTCGTCGGCATCTGCTCGGGCGGCTATCACTCGATCTTCTATTCGGCCCCGTTGGTACTGACGTTCCGCAAGCGACAACTCGCCGCTGCGGCGAAACGCCGGGCCGAAGCCTCGGCGCTTCGCTCCGCGAGCCCGCGTACTGCAGCCGAAGCCGCTGCAACCGGGGTCACGCGCAGCGGACAGCCGCGCGAAGATATCGTCGCCGCTCGTCGCGAACGGCGCGCCAAACGCAAGACGACGCGCCCCGATTCCGGTGCCGCGGCGCCGGTGCGCTACAAGCGCAAACGCGACGAAAGCAACGTCGCGGTCGCAGAACCCGAACTGCATGAGTACGAGGAGGAGCGCATCGAGGAATACGATCCGCTCGACGCGCAGAACGCGGGGCTCGATGAGAGCGCGCTGATTCAAGGGCACGAAGAGATCACGCTCGATCTCGAAGCCGGGGAGCGCCCCGCGCACGAGTAGTCCGCGCGAGCCGCTGACCGCGTCGGAGGAGGCGTTCGAACGCCTCCTCTCCGGCGAAGCGCGCGCGCCCGCCGAAAATGATTTTCTCGACGATCTCTTCGAACGTAGCGAGCGTTTCTTAGATCGCGGCCCCTTCGCGGGGATCGAAGATGCGCGACGCTTTAACACGAAGGTCGTCGGCGTCTCGTTCGAAGGGCGCCAGGATAGTATCGTCGGGCTGCGCGAGGGCGTCGAACTCGAACTGCAGCGGCAGCCGGAGAACCCCTACGATTCCAACGCGATCGCGGTGCGCTTCGGGGCGCTGCCGTTGGGTTTTTTGCGACGCGAGATCGCGGCGCGAATCGCTCCGAATATCGATAACGGCACGCGCTATCGTGCCTCGATCTCCGCGCTGACCGGCGGCGGCCGCGCCGCCGACGGGAGCGAGCGCAATCGCGGCATCAACATCGTCGTCGAGATCGACGATGCGGCGGAGCGCCGCCGGCGAAGCAGCGCGGGAGCCGCGGCGCGCGAAGGTTGGGACGGGAATCTCGACCGCATCCGCGCCGCATTAATCGGCGAGCACCGTCCGCACGAGACGCAAACGCTGCTTATCGAGCGCGTGCTCGCCGGAAAGCGCGTGCTCGGCATCATGGGAACCGGGCGCGGAAAATCCTATTGCTTCGCCTATACGGCGAGCGTCGAAGCGCTCGCGCGCGGGCGAAAGAGCGTCGTGCTCTATCCGCTGCGCGCGCTCTGCAACGATCAGTTCGAGGGGTTCTCGCGGAAGCTCGAACCGTTGGGGATGCGGCTCTTTCGGGGGAACGGCGCGATTCCCGGAGACGAGCGCGAGGATCTCTTCGCCGCGCTCGAGAGTGGTGATTGGGATATGATTCTCGCGACGCCGGAGTTCGTTCGCTATCACGCCGCGCGCTTCACCGGTGCGAGCCGGATCGATCTGCTCGTCGTCGACGAAACGCATCACGTCGGGAAAGCGCGTCGCCGCTCGGGCTACCGCGATATCGCACAAACGCTCGCCGCCGTCGGCGACCCGCAGGTGCTCGCACTGAGCGCGACGGTCGACGACGAGAGCTTTCGCGAGATACGCGAATCGCTGCGGATCGAGGAATGGGCGATCGATCCGACGATCCGGACGAACCTGCACGTCGTCGACGCGCGCGGCGTTACCGATAAACACGCATACGTCGCGGCGCTCTTCGGCGAGGGCGCGCGCGGCATCATCTACTGCAACTCGCGCAAGGAGGCCGCCGAGGTTGCAAAGCGCCTGAAAGAGCGCTGTCGCGACCGCGTCGCGTTCTATCACGCCGGGGTTCCCACCGAACTCCGCTATGCCGTCGAGAATGCGTTTCGCAACGGCGGCATCGACGTCGTCGTCGCGACGACGGCCTTCGGCGAAGGGATCGATCTTCCCGACGTGCGCGAAGTCGTGCTCTACCATCTCAATTTCAACTTCACCGAATTCAATCAGCAGGCCGGGCGCGCCGGGCGCGACGGCGCCGATGCGCGCATCCATCTGCTCTTCGGTCCGGGCGACCGGCGTCTCAACGATTTCTTGCTGACGCTGACCGCCCCGCCGTTACCGATGCTGCGCGAGATCTATCGCGGCCTCAAGCGCTATTCGCGCGATGGAATGCTCCGTGGAGGTAGCCGCGAACTCGCCGATGCGCTCGATATCGACCAGTGTCGCGACAGCCATATCGAGAGCGCGCTGCGCATCTTCGAGGACGAGCGCCTCGTCGAACTCGGTCGCGATGACGATGGCGCGTTCGTACGGTTGTTGCCGGCACCGGAGCACGTCGATCTCAAGGCCAACGAACGCTTCGCCGAAGGCGAGGCGGAGCGGGAGGCGTTCGCCGAGTTCGCGGACTTCGTACTCGCTGCCGAGGCGAGCGCGCTCGAGCGCCTCATCGATCGGCCGCTCTACCCCGAACGCGTTCCGCTGCGAAAAATCGGTCGCGATTAATCCGCCGCGAGGCGGTCCATGCTCTCGGGTGCGCTGACGCCGAGGACGCGCAGTGCATTTGCGAGCACGTGCGCGGTCGCCGACGCGAGCGCAAGCCGTGCCAGGCGTTCCTCGCGATCCTCGGAGAGAATGCGGCATTCGCCGTAAAAAGCGTGAAAATCGGCGGCGATATCGCGGGCATAGCGCGCGAGGCGGTGCGGGCTCAACGAAGCGACGACCGACTGCAGCACCTGCGGATAATCCTCGATGCGATGCATCAACGCGATCTCGCTGCGATGCGAGAGCGCCGCGAGGTGCTCGCCGCGGCGAGCGAGTGCGAGTTCCGCCGCATCGGCGTTCCGTAGCACCGAGGCGATGCGCGCGTGCCCGTATTGGACGTAATAGACCGGGTTCTCGGTGCTCTGCTCGGTCGCGAGTTTGAGATCGAAGGCCAGCGGCGTGTCGGTGGCAAGCATTGCGAAGAAGAAGCGCGCCGCATCGACGCCGACCTCGTCGAGTATCGTATCGAGCGTTATAATATCGCCGGCGCGTTTACTCATGGAGACCTGCTCGCCGCCGCGTAAGAGCGTGACCTGCTGCGCGATGGCGACATCGAGCCGCCCTTCGTAGCCGAATGCGGTCGCGATGCCGCGCAGGCGCTCGATGTAGCCGTGGTGGTCGGGGCCGAGGAGATCGATTACGCGGTCGGCGCGCTTGAGCTTTTCGTAGTGGTATGCGACGTCGGCGCAGTAATAGGTCGGCTTGCCGTCGCTCTTGACCAGCACGCGGTCTTTATCGTCGCCGAATTGGGTGGCGCGGAAATAGAGCGCGCCCTCGTTTTCGTAGGTGAGCCCGAGTTCGCGCAGACGCTCGACCCCGGCGCGGACCTTTCCGCTCTCGTGCAACTCGCGTTCGCTCTGCCAGAGATCGTAGTGAATGCCGAAGCGTTCCACCGTGCGCTGCTGTTCGGCGACGAGCCGGTCGCGGCCGCGCGTACCGAAGAGCGGAAGCCAGATCGCTTCTTCGGCGGCGTCGTAGGCGGCACCGAACTCTTCGCGCAACGAAGCGGCGATCGGCAGCAGATACTCGCCGGGATAGCCCGTTTCGGGGAACGGATAGCTCGGATCGGTGATTTGGCGGTAGCGCGCGTAGAGCGAGCGCGCGAGTGTTTCGACCTGGCCCCCGGCATCGTTGACGATCCATTCGGTGAAAACGTCGTAGCCGCACGCGTGAAACGCGGCGGCGAGCGTCGCACCGATCGAGAGCGCACGCCCTTGAACGACGACGAGCGGCCCGGTCGGATTTGCGCTGCCGAACTCCAGCGATATGCGCTGCCCGTTGCGCGGGCTCTCGCCGTACCGCGAACCCTCCGCTAACGCGCGCTCGACCACGCGTTGCCAGCAACCCGGGGCGAGACGGAGATTGATGAACCCGGCAGTCGCCTGCGCTTCGACGACGAGCGCGGCGATCTCGGGGCGCGACGCGATTGCATCGTCGATGAGTCGCTCGGCGATCTGCTGCGGTGCGCTCCGCGCGGCCTTCGCAAGCCCGAATGCAACGTTGGTGGCGTAGTCGCCGAACTCCGGTCGCCGCGGTGCTTCGAACGTCACGGTGAGATCGGCGACATCGTAACGCGCGCGTGCCGCATCGCGAAGCACGCGATCGATGCTGACGAGTGCTTCCTCGGGCGTCGGCATGCGGTTAGTGGTGATAGGGTTCATTCCGCGCAATCTTCGCCGCGCGATAGAGTTGTTCCAGCACGAGCGCGCGCGCCCACTCGTGCAGAAAAGTCAACGGTGAGAGCGACCAGCGAAAAGTCGCACGCTCGAGTAGCGCCGGCGCAGCGCCGTAGGTTCCCGCAACGACGAGCGTCAAGCGCGAGATACCCGTCGTGCCGAGCTCCGCAAGTTTCGCCGAGAGCTGCGGACTGGAGAGCGCATCGCCGGTTCGTTCCAGGAGCCAGAGCGGTTCGGCGGGAGGCAGCAAGCGGAGGATGCGCTCGGCCTCCTCGGCCATCGCATGCTCGGGTGCACGCCCGTCGGCGGCACGCACTTCCTGCACCTCGCACGGGATCAGCGGTTGCAAACGCAGCGCAAACTCTTCGCAGAGCGCCGCAATCGGCGCGCTACGGAGTTTGCCGACCGCGATGAGACGGAGCCGCATGGCAGCAATCATCGCGCCTTGCGCGGGCGATGCGCAAGCGCATAGCCCGCACCCCGACGCTCGATCGCGCCGCCGAGTTCGAGCAGGTTGAGTCGTCCGAGCACCTCCGCCGTCGGCAGTCCGCTTGCGGCGACGAGCTCCTCGAGCGTCGAAGCGCCGCTGCAGAGGAGGGCGAGCAGGGCGTCGGCGGGGGCGGTGGGCTCGCCGGAGGCCGGAGTGGCCCGCGGCGTCTCGGGGCGCAGCAGCCCCATCGCTTCGACGATATCGGCGGCATCGCGGACCAGCGTCGCCCCGTCGCGCAGGAGGGCGAGGCTCCCCGCACCGCTGCGCCGGTCGACGTCGCTGGGAAGCGCGAGGACCGGAATCTCGCCCGCGGCCCAGCTCGCGGTATTGAGCGCCCCCGAGCGGAGCGGCGCCTCCACGACGAGCAGGGCATCGGCGAGGGCGACGACGACCCCATTGCGGGCGAGAAACTGCCCCCGGCGCGCGGGTTCGTCGGGCGGGAAGGGGGAGAGCACGGCGCCGCCCGCCGCGAGCATACGTGCGGCGAGAGCGGCGTTGCGCGGTGGGTAGAAGCAGTGATGCCCGGAGCCGAGCACGCCGATCGTCGGGGCGCCGACATCGAGTGCGCCTTCGTGGGCCGCCGCATCGATGCCCAGCGCGAGCCCCGAAAGCACGCAGAGCCCGAGGCCGGCGAGCTCGGCGGCGAGCGAGCGGGCCTGGCTGCGCCCGTACGCGCTCGCCGCACGCGTGCCGACGATGGCGATGCTGGGGCGGGCGAGCGGCGCGAGGTCGCCGGTCGCCCAGAGCCCTGCAAAGCGAGGCTCGGCCCGTCCGGGCCGGAGAGCAAGGAAACGCCCGCGAGGTTCGAAACGGAGCTCCACGCCCCTCATTCACGAAGGATCCCTCGTCGTCAAGCGGGGGGAATCCCGGCTAGACCAGAGAAACGGCGGGTCGCCGATACGGAAGGAGTAACTGTGGCAGTTGAAGCCTATTGCGTTAAGTGCAAAGCGAAGCAGCCGATGGCTGACGCCAAGCAAATCACGATGAAAAACGGTCGCCCGGCGACCGAGGGAAAGTGCTCGAAATGCGGCACGAAGATGTTCAAGATCGGAGCGGCCAAGTAAACCGCACCGCTCCGGCAGACCAAGAGCATACGCAAAAGGGCCACCGCTTGGTGGTCCTTTTGCGTTCCCTACGGGTAGTGGGTTATACTAACGCGAAGCACAATATGTGCGTTACATCGTCGTGAGGGCTCGCCGCTGATCTGTCCGACCTGCCGCAAGAGCGAGACACGTGTCGTCGATTCACGCGACGACGATAACGTTGTGCGCCGTCGCCGCGAATGTCTCGATCCCCGCTGCAAGCATCGCTTCACCACCTACGAGCGCATGGAGCAATCGCGCCTCTACGTCGTGAAGAAAGATGGGCGGCGCGAACAGTACTCTCGCGAGAAGCTGCTCTCCGGGCTCCATAAGGCCTGCGAGAAGCGCCCGATCTCGGAGAACCAGATGGAGAGCATCGCGACCGAATTAGAGCGCGAACTCTTCGCGCGCGGTGAGAACGAAGTGCCCTCGACGCTCGTCGGCGAAAAAGTAATGGAGGCGCTGCGCGGGCTCGACCCGGTTGCCTACATTCGGTTCGCCTCGGTCTATCGCTCGTTCCGAGATATTGAAAGCTTCCGAGAAGAACTCAAGACCCTTCTTCCTAAGTAAGGGAGCATGACCGTCGATTCTCACCTGGTTCCGCGCGTCGCCGTCCGACGGCTCGCGCACGCTGCCGAACTTTCGCCGCCGACCTACATGAGCGATGCCGCGGCGGGCGCCGATCTCTGCGCCGCGCAGGCACTCCACCTCGCGCCCGGCGAACGCTCGCTCGTCCCGACCGGTTTCGCGATCGAACTCCCCCGTGGTTTCGAAGCGCAGATTCGCCCGCGCAGCGGCCTCGCATTGCGCAGCGGAATAACCTGTCTGAACGCGCCGGGAACCATCGATGCAGATTATCGCGGCGAGATTTGCGTGCTGTTGATCAATCACGGCAGCGAGAGCGTCGCTATCGCCCGCGGCGAGCGCATTGCACAGTTGGTCGTAGCGCCGGTCGCTCGCGCCAACTTTGAGCTCGTCGACGAACTCGGCGCGACCGCTCGCGGAGAGAACGGCTTCGGCAGCACCGGACGTAACGCATCGGTTCGTTCGTGAACGTTTATATCGTCGGGCGCGGTGCGGTCGGCTCGTTTCTCGGCGAGCGCTTGAGCTCCGTCGGCGTCAACGTCACCTACGCGCCGCGCGTTTTCGAAGAGGTGACGCCGGTAGAAGCCGATGTGGCGATCGTCGCGGTGAAAAGTTACGACACGCCCGCTGCGATCGAGAGCCTCAAACGCGCGATCACCGTCCCCGGGAACTGCGTTTTCGTCTCGCCGCAAAACGGCGTCGGCAACGAAGAGCTGCTTGCCGCGGCGTTCGGCGAGCGTAATGTCGTGGCGGCGGCTCTCACGGTTCCGGTCGATCGCGATCGCGACGGACGCGTCGCGGCGGCGAAAGAGGGCGGCCTCGCGCTCGCGCCGCTCGGAGGAGCGGCGTATAACTGGCTGAGCGCAACCTTCCAGAGCGCCGGTATCTCGGTAAAAGTTTGCGAAGATTGGCGCGCGTTGAAGTGGAGCAAACTCGCGCTCAACATCGTTGCAAATGCATCCTGTGCGATTCTCAACGTGTTGCCGAATCGCTTAGTGCAGTTCGAGAAGATCTTCACGCTGGAGATTCGCGCGATTCGCGAAGTTCGCGACGTCATGAAAGCGCTGGGCCTTACGCCGGTCGATCTCCCGCGCTATCCCGTGCGCGCGCTTTTCGCCATCGCTTCGCTGCCGAGCCCGATCGCGCGCCGCGTGCTCGCCGGGCGCGTCGCTTCGGCACGCGGCACGAAACCGCCATCGCTTCTGCTCGATCTCCGTTCGGGGCGGGAGCGAACCGAAGTGGAATCGCTCTGCGGCGCCGTCGCGGTGGCCGGGCGCGCTGCCGACGTTCCAACCCCGGTCAACGCCGTCTACGCACGCGTGCTCGCCGATATCGCCCAGATGCCGCAGCTTTGGGCGAAGTATCGCGAACGCCCCGAAGCCTTGCTCGATGAAGTGTACGCCGAGATGAAACGTGCGAAAGCGCGAGAGAGAGGAAAGCATGCGTGACCCGCGCGTCCCCGAATCGTTAGAGGGGTGGTGGATTCTCCACCGCATGTTCCGCTTCGACCGCCTGCTTTGGGAGAGCGTCGGTGAAAAACGGCGCGCAAAGATCGCCGGCCGCGCGCGCGATCTCTTCGAGCACATGCACGCGGGAGAAGACGGCGATATCGGACTCGCGCAACTCGTCGGGCATAAGGGCGACCTCATGCTTACGCATTACGCTCGCAGTTACGACGGCCTCGCCTACGCGCAGATGCTCGTCGATAAAATCGATCTACGCCTCTTCCTCGAGCCGATGGATTCCTATGTGTCGGTTCTCGAGATCGGCATGTACGATGCCACCGGGAAGATTCACGCCGACCTTGCCGCACGCGGCCTCGAGCGAGGCAGCGAAGAGTGGGTTCGGGCCTTCGACGAGGCTCTCGCCGGCCAGGCGGTAAGCCCATACATTGCGCCACGCCTTTGGGCGAAGATCCCGCAGCGCCGCTATACCTGCTTCTATCCGATGGATAAACGTCGCGGCGAGCACGTCAACTGGTATATGACGCCGTTCGACGAGCGCCGCACGATGATGCACGAGCACGGGCTGATCGGGCGCACCTACGCCGGTAAACTCACGCAAGTTATCTCCGGGTCGATCGGATATGACGACTTCGAGTGGGGGGTCGATCTCTATGCCGACGATCCGCTCGTCTTCAAGAAAATCGTGTACGAAATGCGTTTCGACGAGGCGAGTGCAAAGTACGGCGAGTTCGGGTCGTTCTGGAGCGGGGTGCAGTTTTCACCGGCGCAACTCGGGGTGTTTCTCGATGGGGACTCGGTTCCGGCGCTCGTCGAGTAACCCCCGCACGCTCGGTCGCTACATCGCAACGAACGCACGCGCGAGCGCTACTTGTCACCCCGAGTACGCGTTCTGTCACCCCGAGTAGGGCGCGCTAGCGCCCGTATCGAGGGGAGAGATGTGCGCGCCGCGTGCGTTAGATCGTTTCCGAGAGTTTGAACATCACCGTACGGCCGTTGGCTATCTGCGTCGTATTGAAGCCGTTTGCCATTTTGATGATGTACTGGTGGTTGAGGAGGTTGTCGATTTC
>JAKBCP010000011.1 GCA_021807645.1 bacterium | reverse complement strand
AAAAGCGAAGCGCTGATTGAGAATCCTCTTATCGCGCACCGATCGCATCGGCGATCTTTTGCTCTCGACGCCGGCGATCGCAACCGTTCGCCGTTCGTTTCCGAACGCGCACGTTACCATGGTAACCAGCGCTTACAATCGCGTCGTGGTCGAACGGAATACCGATATCGACGAACTGGTCTCGCTTCCGCGGGCGATTCGTCCGGAACGCTTCGGAGCGCAATATCGTAACGTCGATCTCGCCATCGCGCTCGCGCCGCGCTCCGAAGATCTGCGCATCGTCGGGGCGACGCGCGCGACCGTGCGCGTCGGCTACACCTACGCGCGTCGCTATCTCGCGCGCCTTACCGCTCGCTTGTTCGTCAATCGCATGGCGATCTCCGAAGCCGATCCGGATCTCTGCGAGCGCGATCCGCATCGCGTGGTTCGGCACGAAGTCGATCAACTTCTCGATCTCGTCGCGCTCGGGGGTGCGCGCGAGCGCGTTGTCGACCTGCGCCTCGACCTTCGCGAGGAAGACCGAGCCGCGGTCGCAACGCTCCCGGATCGCCCGATCGTCCTTCATCTCGCCCCGCGCTGGTTCCATAACGGCAGCACGCTTGCATCGACGGTCGAGCTCGCACGCCGTCTGACCGGGCTCGGGCGCCCGCTGGCGATAACGGCAAACGCCGAGATCGGCGATGCAGTCGATGCCTTTTCCGCCTTGGGCGCGGCTGCGGTGCTGCGCGATCTGCCGTTCTTCCACTGGGCCGCGGTCTTCGAGCGGGCGGCGTGCGTCGTCACCGTCGATACAGGTGCGACTCATGTCGCAAGCGCGATGCGCAGGCCCACGCTCGTCGCCTTCGAAAACCGCTATTTCCGATTGGCCTCGCAGGAATGGGCCCCCTATCGGGTTCCTAGCCGGAGTTTGCGAAAACCTCAGAGCGAAGACGAAGACTCCCTCGCGCAGTTTCGCGACGAGGTCGTCAACGGCGTCGCGGATTTATTGAATGCTTGATTGCTCGGTCGTAATTCCCACCTACAACCGCCTCGACACGTTGCGCCATGTCGTGCCGACGCTCTTGGCGCAGACGGTCGATGCATCGCGCTATGAACTGCTGATCTGCGATTCGCAGTCGACCGACGGCACCGCCGAATATCTCGCCGAGGTTGCGCGCACTTCACCGAACGTTCGCCACCTTCCGGGGGGATATAGCGGCCGCGCGCAGGCACGCAATGCCGGAATCACCGCAGCTACCGGGACGGTCGTGCTTTTTAACGACGCCGATATTCTCGCCTCACCCGACCTTCTCGCCGTGCACCTGGAGCGGCACGCGCGCGAACGACGCATCGCGGTCGTCGGTTGGGAAGTGCAGGTGCGCGATCTCGACGACTACGCGCTCAAGCGCGATCGCGCAGAGCTCCGCGGGCATCTTCATCCACCGGGGCGCAAGCGCTTATCGTGGCTCTATTTTCTCACCGGGAATGCCTCGGTGCGCGCCGACGACCTACGCGCGGTCGGCGGCTTCGATGAATCGTTTACGGGCTACGGCCACGAAGATCTCGAACTCGGCTATCGCCTCGAACGCTCCGGCGTGAAGATCTGTTACGAACCGCGCGCGGTTAGCTATCACTGTCAGGACGTTCCCCACGAAGACCAGAAGGGGAAGATGATGCTCGCCGGCCGTTCGACGGTTCGCTTTTATCGGAAGCATCCCGATCTCGCCGTACGTCTGCAATTGGGAATGACGCCGATCTCGCTCGGTTTGCATTCGCTGCTCGGACGTATGCCGAACCTCCTGCGAGCGCTCGACGAACGCGCGGATCGGTCGAAAATCGCACGCGATATCGTGCAACAATACCACTATGTCTCGGGCATCAAAGATGCCCTTGCCCAACCAGAGGAGCGCCAATGACTGCGACGCCGGAACGTTTTTCTTGCGGAGCGCTGCGTGCCGATGCAATCGGACGCACCGCCGAACTCTTCGGCTGGGTCAATCGACGCCGCGACCACGGCGGGCTTATCTTCATCGACCTGCGCGATCGCGACGGCATCACGCAGGTTGTGTTCGATCCCGAACACGCGAGCTTTCCGCTCGCCGAAAAATTGCGCAGCGAAGATGTCGTGCGCGTCGTGGGCATGGTGCGCGCGCGACCGGAGGGAACCGAAAACGCGAAGCTCGCGACCGGTGCCGTCGAGCTCGGCATCGAGCACCTCGAAGTGCTCAATCGCTCCGAGGTACCCCCGTTTCAGGTCAACGCCGAGGATGACGTCGACGAGAGCTTGCGCCTGGAATATCGATATCTCGACTTGCGTCGCCCCCGCATGCAGCGCAATCTTCGCCTGCGCCACCGCATCGTCAAAGCTTTCCGCGATTACTTCGACCAGCGCGACTTTGTCGAGATCGAAACGCCGATGTTTATCAAGAGCACGCCCGAAGGCGCGCGGGACTACCTCGTTCCAAGCCGCATGCACCCGGGCACGTTCTACGCGCTGCCGCAATCGCCGCAACTTCTCAAGCAAATCTGCATGATCTCCGGAATCGGACGATACATGCAGATCGCGCGCTGCATGCGCGACGAAGATCTCCGCGCCGATCGTCAGCCGGAGTTCACGCAACTCGATGTCGAACTTTCATTTGTCACGCAAGAAGAAGTCATGCAGATGATGGAGGGCGCGGTCGCATCTGCGTGGCGCGGCGTTCTCGATATCGATCTGCCGGCGTTCCCTCGGCTCACGCATGCCGAGGCCCTACGGCGCTTCGGCAGCGATAAGCCCGACATGCGTTTCGGGCTCGAACTCGTCGATGTCGGCGCGCGTTTTGCAACCAGCGAATTCGTCGTATTCCGCGGTGCGCTCGATGCCGGCGGCGCGGTGCTCGCGCTGCGCTACCCCGGCGGCGCCTCGCTCTCCCGTCGCGATTTCGACGCGCTCACGGAGAGTGCAAAGCTTTTCGGCGCAAAGGGTATGGTCTGGATCGCCTACGGAGCCGACGGCGTGAAATCGTCGGCGCAGCGATTCCTCGATGAAGCGACGCTCGCTGCGCTTCGAGCGGATACGGAGGCGGAAAGCGGTGATGCGCTCTTACTCTTCGCCGACACACGCGAGATGGTTTATACGATTGCGGGGAAAATGCGCCTTGAGGTCGGTCAGCGCTGCGGGCTGCGCGATCCTGCAAGCTTTGCGTTCTGTTGGGTGACGGAGTTCCCGTATCTCGAAATGGACGAAGAGAGCGGAAAGCCGGTTCCGGCGCATCATCCGTTTAGCGCACCGATGCCGGGGCAATGGGATCTCATCGATAGCGATCCGCTCGCGATGCGCGCGCAGCATTACGATATGGTGCTCAACGGCTTCGAACTCGGCTCCGGGTCGATCCGCATCCACGACGAAGCGTTGCAACGACGCATCTTTACGATGCTCGGCATGAGCGAGGAAGAGATCGAGGAGCGTTTCGGCTTCTTCGTTCGCGCATTGCGTTTCGGCGCGCCGCCGCATGGAGGAATGGCACTCGGTATCGATCGCATCGTTATGCTCGCCTGCGGTGAGGAGAATCTGCGCCAGGTGATTGCCTTCCCGAAGAACCAGGTCGGTCGCGACGTGATGATGGACGCGCCTTCGCCGGTTCCGGAGCGGCTTTTGCGCGATCTTTACCTTCGCAGCGTGGCGCCCGCCCCCGAAAGCGCCCGATAACTGGGAAGGTGAGCGCTTCAATCGTTCGCAACGCGATTCTCGGGCTCGTCCTCGTAGCGGCGCTTGCCCTGCTTCACGGCGTCCTGGCTCGGCCGGCGCTCGCCGCGGCCGGCCCGTCCTGCGGCACGCGCGTCGTGCACCTACCCGGCGATGTCGTCTTCCGCATCCTCTTTGCGAAGAATGGCGCGGTACAGCAGTACGTCCTGGTCAGCAGCGATAAGAATCCCGAGTTGGTGAACGACCGCAAAAAGTTTATCGAACGCCAGTTTGGCCCTGAGGCGGTCAATGCGCCTCCCCTGCATATTATCGCCTTCAAGCCTGCGCCCGGGGGCGGAGGTTTGCTCATCCCCGACAAAGCGGTCGATTCATGCGGCCGTACGCTCACCTTTCAATAGCGCTCATCGCGCTCTCCGGCGCCTTCGTCGGATGCGCGCAGCAACGAGAGCCCGTTGCAGCGCGGGCCGCACTTTCGCCGGCGCCGCTTGCGACGATCGCGCCGTTGCAATCGTGTGAGACGCGCGAACTGCGCTACGACGGGAGCGAAGTGGTGTTGGTCGCGAACGTCGACCGCTCGTTAGCTTCGCTGACCGTGGTCGCGTCGCGTAGCGACGCAGCGCGCAAGCGCACCGTCGCCGAGATCGAAGCGCAGCTCGGAACGCCGCATCCCGATACCCGCATCGAGCAGCGTCCGTGGAAAGATGGCCTCGTCGAACTCACCGATCCGTGCGGACGGCTCGTTACCCCTTCGCCCGAGCCGACCTAACGCACTCACGTCGATCGTACGCGCGCTGCATCTCGGTCGCACAGGCGCGGTCGAGGGGTTCTTCGCTCGCCATTAGACCGGCGATCGCGCCCGCGGCATCGCGGCTCGTTCTGTTCTGGCTCAACTTCGCTTTGCCGTCGATCCGTTCGACTTCAAACTCAAAGGCCGCGATGCCGTGCATTTGCCCTTCCACATACGCGCGCTCGAGCCGCGCAAACTCCCACGGGGAAGCGAATTTCGCTTCAAAATGTGCGGTGAGTGCGGCGAGAATCGCCTGCGGATCCGACGTTTCGCGAAGGTGCCCGCGCGCGTGTACGGCGATGTAGTTCCAGGTCGGCACCTGTGGATACGGAGGATCGTACCAAGACGGCGAGATGTATGCATGTGCGCCGGTAAAGATCGCGAGCGCAGGGGCCTTCGCGTGAATCGCTGCGGATTGCGGGTTGGCTCGCGCGACGTGCCCGACGAGCGTGAGTCCGCGCTCGCTGCGTCGTCCGAGCATCGGCACGTGCGTCGCAAACGGGAAGCCGTCGGCGCCAGCGGTTACGAGCAATCCGAACGGATTGGAACGAATCAGGCGATCGATCTCGCGATCGTCATCGATAGCGAAAGTCGGCGGCAGATACATCGCGTTACTCCTTGGTGCGGGTGAAGGTCGTCGCGCGGGCGAGCACCGCATCCATCATCGCGCGCGTCATGAGCCCGGTGTTGACGTTGCGTTGGCTGGGATGATAGCTTCCGAGCAACAAGATCGCGCGACCGTTCTTCCGCGCGAGATATTCGACGGCATGGCCGAATTTCGGCGTTCGTTCGAAGTGGAAATCGTTTGCGCGCAGCGCGTCGACGGCAGCGCGAAAACCGATCGCGCCGAGAGCGACGGCAACGCGCAGGCGACGCAGCAAGCGAAACTCTTCGGCGAGATACTCGGCGCAGTTGCGCAGCTCTTGCGGCGTCGGTTTATTTTCCGGCGGCGCGCAGTGGGCGGCGGCGGTGATCCAACAATCGATCGCGCGCAGGCCGTCGTTGCGCCACGTCGACTCCGCCTGCGAGACGAGCCCGGCGCGGAAGAGTGCGGGGTAGAGAAAATCGCCGGAGGGATCTCCGGTAAACGCACGGCCGGTGCGATTGCCGCCGTGCGCAGCGGGCGCGAGCCCGACGAGCACGATGCGCGCGTTGGGATCGCCGAAGCCGGGGACGGGCTTGCCCCAATACTCGTCGGCGGCGTAGGCGCGGCGCTTCTCTCTAGCGACCTGCGCGCAGTATGCGCGTAATTCCGGACAGCGTTCGCAGGCGACGATCCGTCGCTGCAGTGCGACCAACGTCGCTGAAACCCGATGCCCGGAGGCCCCGGTCTTACGAGCGTGAGTAGCGAAGCGCTTCCCTTTCCTATCGCCGAGGCGGGTATCGACCGGCGGGGAATCTCCCTGCTTTCGATCGCCCACATCGTCAACGATGCGAATCAGTCGGCGATCCCCGCGATGATCCCGTGGTTGATTAGCCATCGTGGTCTCAATCTCGCAACGGCCGCAACGCTCGTGCTCGCGATGAATCTCTCATCTTCGGTCGTTCAACCTTTCTTCGGCCACTGGTCCGATCGTCGCTCGATGCCGTGGATCATTCCCGCTGCGCTGGTCCTTGCCTGTACCGGCACCGCGGCGATCGGGCTCGTGCATTCGCTGCCGATGATGTGGTTGGCAGCGTTGATTGCCGGAATCGGCACCGCGGCCTTTCATCCCGAGAGTTCGCGCTTTGCAAATTTCTTCGCCGGAGCGAAACGCGCGACCGGCGTCAGCATCTTCACGCTCGGCGGTTATCTCGGCTTTGCCGTGGGTCCGATCCTTACCACGCCGTTGATTCTGCACTTCGGGCTGGAAGGCACGGCGTTTCTCGCGATTCCCGGCGTGGTATTGGCAACGATACTCCTCTTCTCGCAACAGCATTTCCACGCGACGCGCGCGCGCGCGAATCGCGCCGTCAACGCTCGTCCGAGCATGCCCGACGATTGGCGCGCATTCGGCGCGCTCGTCGCGGTCGTCGTGCTGCGTTCGACGACCTTTTTTGCGGGGGTCACCTTTCTTCCGATCTTTGCGATCTCGGTCGCGCACGCAAGCAAGACCGGCGGCAGCATCGTGCTGGCGGCGATGCTCTTAGTCGGCTCGTTGGGAACGATGTGGGGGGGTCGCCTCGCCGATCGCTTCGGGCGTCGGCGGATCATCGCGATCTCGATGGTCGGAACGCTCGTCGGCGCTGCCGCACTTGCCTGGGTCGGCACGTTCGCACCCTCTATAACGCTCGTCGTGCTCGCCGCTTCATTCTTCGGTCTCTCGGTCGGTCTCTCGTCCGGCGTGATCGTCGTGCTCGGGCAAGAGTATCTCCCCAATCGTATCGGCGTAGCATCGGGGGTGACGCTTGGGCTCGCGGTTACCATCGGCGGACTCGCGCAGCCGCTCTTCGGTGCGATCGGCGATCGCTTCGGCAGCGTGCCGATCTTCGAGAGCGTGGCGATCTTCGCGTTGCTCGCCCTTGCGGGAACGATCTTCTTGCCGCGCAAGCGGCTACAAACCCGCGTAACGCTCTCAGCGTAAATTCGGGAAATCGAGCCGTGCGAGCGCGGCGAAGGTGACGATCCCGACTGCGGTCGAGAGGTTGATGCTGCGGACGGAGTCTTCGCGCATGGGAATCCGCAGCGTTCGCTCCGGAAAGCGATTGAGGAGCGTTTGCGGCAGCCCCTTCGTTTCGCGACCGAAAACGAGGGCGTCGCCGTATGCGAACGGCGCGGTATCGTAACGCATGCGCGCACGCGTGGAGAGCAACCACATACGTCGTGCGATCGGCGTTGCGAGAAACGCCTCGAGATCGCGATGCACGACGACGTTCAGTCGCTCCCAATAATCGAGTCCGGCGCGCTTGAGCGAGCGATCGTCGATGGAAAAGCCGAGCGGCTCGACAAGGTGCAGCGCCGCGCCCGTCGCGGCGCAGAGCCGCGCGACATTTCCGGTATTCGGCGGAATCTCCGGCTCGACCAGCACGATATGCAGCGGCACGTCGGGAAGCTCCGCGACCTCGACGAGGCGATCGGGGGGTTGTGCCGCTTCGCTCACGCGAGAATATCGGAAAACGCGATGCCGACCGGCGCGAGAACGTAGGCGACGCCGCCATGGCGCTGCCAGCAACGCTCGAGCGCGCGGCGTGGATAGATGGTGCGAATTCGCGTGGCCGCAGGATCGTTCATCACGCAGTCTCCGTTCGAGGTAAAACCGCAGAGTACCGCAAGGTGCCCGGCGGAGCGAGGGAGCGGCGCGCCGGGCAGCTCGCCTTCTTCCCACGCGTAAGAGAGTGCGAGCGGTAGATTGCGCTCTAAGAATCGTTCGGCGATATCGAGGGAACCGACGTAGGCGAGCGCGGCGCGAAGGCTCTGTGCTCCGGCATAGGCGACGTTGAACGCCCAGTTTCCATAGCCGCCGAAGACCTCATCGAAGACTCCCGCGGCGACGTCCTCGATGCGCGCGTCGATTCCGTGAAAGCGCAACAGCATCGCGAGCGACGCCGGGCTGCACCAACCGTTCTCGCCCTCGGCGACGTATTGCGATTGGAGCGGTACGTCGTGAATGCGTGCGCCGCCCGCATAGGGAAGCGAGGGCGAGGGTTCGCTCGGCGTCGCAAGCGCGAGGCTCTGCAATCCCTCGGGGTCGGCGCGCACGACGACGGAGTCGAACGGAACCTCGCTGCGGATGATGTCGGTCAGCACGCTGACGCCGAGCAGATTGCACGGAAACGAGCGGCGCGATTGCGGCGACCAGCGTGCGAACGGGAGCCACGGGCTCACGTTCGCCGCACCGCTTCGCAGCGAGAACGCGATCTCGCCGCTCTCGGCGAAGCTGTTCCACGAGAGCAGCGCTTCGCGCGCCGGCTCGCAACGCAGCGTCGTCACCGGCGCGGCCTTGGTTACGAGTGCGAAGCCGACGGCACGACCTCCCATTGCCACGCATTCCAAGAATCGCCGATGAAAGAGGCTGGAATATAACCGCGGACGCGATCGTCGATCGCGGTCGTCGAACGCTCCCAATAAACGAACACCATCGGCACGAGTTGGTGGATGCGTTCCTCTTCGCGTTGATAGAGTCGCTTTCGCAGCGTTCGATCGAACGTCGACGCGGCCGCAGCAGACGTCGCATCGACGATCGGATCGCGTAACCAGTTGGTGTTGGCGCCGTTGGGCGGAATGAACGCACTGTTCCACGAGCCGCTGTTATCGGGGTCGGGTCCGTTGGTATCGATGCTCCACTCCATATCGTAGTGCCCGCTGTAGATCGGTCCGTTCTGCGCGAAGAGAAAACTCGGAGGATAATTGCGAATTCGCAGATCGATGCCGAGCTTCCGCAGCATCGCCTGCATGACGACCTCCGCGCGTTCGTTCGACTGGCGGTTGCTGCCGCTGATAATTGTGAGAACGAGCCGCTTCCCGGCGCGCGCGCGGATGCCGTCGGCGGATCGCCGCCACCCGGCGGCCCGCAACAACTCTGCAGCGTGGGCCGGATCGTAGGGATAGGGAGCGATCGTCGGCGCGGCCCACGATTCGGGGAAGATATCGGAGACCGCCGGGAGATCGACGCCGTGATAGATCGTGTCGCGCAGGCGCTTCCAGTCGATGCCTTCGGCGATGGCGAGCCGCACGCGCACGTCGCTCAGAATCGCGCGGCTGCAATTAAAACCGAGATGGCGCCAGTTTGCAAGCAACGTGTGCACGACGTGGATGCCGTGGATCGATGCAAGTTCGGGGATCTGCGTCTCGCCGACGGAGGGGTCGACGTCGATCTCGTGGGTTCGCAGTGCGTTCAACATCGAGTTGGAATTCGGGATGACCACCCAGCGTACGTGTGCGAGCTTCGGCTTGCCGCGGAAATAGCGTGGGTTTGCCGCAAAGGTCAGCGACGCGCCGTGATGCCAAGCTTGGAGAATGTACGGACCGCTCGAAAGCGGCGCGTCGTTGAACGAGGCGCGGTTGAGGCTTGGTAATTTCGCGAGAAGATGTGCCGGGAGCGGCGGATAGCCCGAACCGCCGATTGCCAGCACGCCGAGAAATGCCGCCATCGGATGCTTGAGGCGAATGATGATGGTATGACGCGTCGGCGCGCTCGCCGAAGCGATGTCGTCCCAACCGTAACGCGTCTTCACATTATTGCGTGGATTGAAGACGGCGTGATAGGTAAACATCCAATCGCGCGCGTCGAGCGAAGCGCCGTCGGCCCACCGCACGCCGCGGCGAAGATGAATCGTGATGACTTTCCCGTCGCTGCTGATGCCGCCGTTCCGGAGCGTCGGCACTTGCGTTGCAAGATCGGGAATGTAATTACCGCGTGCGTCGTAACGCAAGAGGTAGCTATAGAGCATCCCGTCGGCGAGGTCGCTCGCCGAGGACTCGCCGAAGAGCGGATTGAGGTTATCGGGTTCGTCGGGCTCGCCGAGCCGCAACGTGTGCGGGGGCGGTATATTCGCGGCGCATCCGGCAAAACCGCATGCAAGCACGGCGAGAAAAAGTGCGGCGACGATGCGTTTCATGCGCTGCGTACCTCGCGCTTGCGAAGCGCGCCCGCGATCTCGGCATAAAAGGCGTCGGCACCGAAACGAACGAGATCGACGGCG
>JAKBCP010000010.1 GCA_021807645.1 bacterium | reverse complement strand
AGCAACTGCACCGCCAAGTCTGCGAAAGCGTTGCCGCCGGAGCGCACCTTCTACTCGGCGGCCACGCGCTCGATCGGCCCGGAGCGTACTATGCGCCGACGGTGCTCGCCGAGGTCCGTCCTGGGATGCCTGCGTTTGACGAAGAGACATTCGGCCCGCTTGCCGCACTCGTGCGCGCGAACGATGCCGAGGATGCCGTCGCGCTCGCAAATCATTCGCGCTTCGGACTCGGCGCAACGGTGTTCGCCGGCGGAAACGAGCGCGGGCGCGAGATCGCTGCAAAGATCGAAGCGGGGACGCTTGCAATCGCGTCGATGCTCGCAAGCGATCCACGTTTGCCGTTCGGCGGCGTAAAAGCGAGCGGGTTCGGGCGCGAACTCGGGCCGCACGCGCTCTTCGAATTTGCCAACGTACGCTCGATTCGCTATCGGCGAGAACCTCCTACAACGACGTAATGTAGCTCGCGATCCGTTCGATGCCTTCGCGCACCTGCGGAAGCGGAGCGACCCAACTCAGGCGCAGCCAACCGTCGAACGTCGATCCGAAAGCCGCACCGGGGATCGTCACGACGTCCTCCCGTTCCAGCAACTCCAACGCCGCCGGCAACGAACGACGGCCGTCGGGAAGGCGAATGCAGGCATAGAACGCGCCCTCGGGTTCGATGAAACGCAGAGCACTTGCTTTGAGCGCTTCGACGACGCCCCGGCGATGCTCGCGATACCATCCTGCATGTTCGGCGATTCCATCGGGCCGTGCGAAGATTTCGAGCGCGACGCGTTGCGCGAAGGTATCGGCGCACGAGGTCACCCACGCGTGGCATTTAATCGCCGCATCGATAAAGCGCTCCGGCCCGAGGATCCACCCGAGGCGCAATCCCGTTAGAGCGTTACTTTTCGAGATCGAGTTCGTGACGATGGTGTACGGGTAGTCGCGGGCGAGTTCGGCTGCATCGTCGACGAAGCATTGTTCGCGATAGATCTCGTCGTGTAACAGCCATACCGGCTCTCCACCGCGTGCCTCGAGCCCCGAAATAAGCCGCGCCGCCTCGCCGCGGCCGAGCACGCGTGCCGTCGGGTTATTCGGCGAGCAGATCACGATCGCGCGCGTGCGATCGGTGAGCGCAGCGAGAATACGGCGCGCGTCGAACGCGAAGTCGTTCTCTTCGAGCATTGCAACGCTGCGTACCGCCACGCCCTCGAGCCGGGCCATCTTTGCATACGATGGGAAGCAGGGTTCGACGACGAGCAACTCGTCGCGATCCGGATCGAGCAAGGTTTTCAGGGCGACGTACATCGCTTCTTGCGATCCGGTCGTCACGCAGACGTTCTCCGCCCGATCCATCTGCGGATAGCGATAATGTGCGGCGATCGCGGCGCGAAGTTCGTGGAGCCCGGCATTGGGCGAGTATCGCATCCCGCGTTCGCGCGTTTCCCGAAGGGCCGCCTCCAGGAACGCATTCGTCGGTGCCAACGACGGCTCGCCAAGCCCGAGGTCGATCGAGCTTGGCCGCTTGCGCGACGCTATCTCGCGGATCATCGAAGCGGGGATCTCCGCGACGCGTGGATTCAAGGAGAGAAATTCGTTCATACCGAGACTCCAAAATCGCGCAGTGCCCGTTCGAGTGTTGTTTTGCGGTCGGTCGACGCGCCCCGCTCGCCGACGATCAACGCGCAGGGGACGCCGAAATTCCCAGCCGGAAACGAGCGATCGCGCACGCCGGGGATAGCGACGGCGCGCGCCGGGATTCGACCGTAGGTCGTCACCGGTTCGGAGCCGCGCACGTCGATAATCGGCGTGCTCGCCGTCAGGGTAACGCCCGCTCCAAGCACTGCTTCCCGTTCCACAAGGACGCCTTCGACGACGATGCAACGCGATCCGATAAACGCGCCGTCTTCGATGATGACGGGACGAGCGTGCGCGGGTTCGAGGACCCCGCCGATGCCGACGCCGCCGGAGAGGTGGACGTTCGCACCGATCTGCGCGCAGCTACCGACGGTCGCCCAGGTATCGACCATCGTCCCCTCACCGACGTACGCGCCGATATTCACGTAACTCGGCATGAGAATAACGCCCGGCGCAAGATAGCTTCCATATCGCGCAACTGCGGGCGGAATCGTACGCACGCCGCGCGCTTCAAAATCATGTTTGATCGGCACTTTGTCGAACCACGCAGGCATCTCGCCCGCCGGGTCGCCGACCCAAGCAAGCTCGCGTCGACGAAAATAGAGTAAAATCGCCGATTTCAACCACGCGTTGATGCGCCATTCCCCCGCGCCGTCAGGCTCGGCGATTCGTAATCGGCCCTCGTCGAGCGCGGCGATCGCTTCATCGACCGGATCGCCATCGCTCCCCCGTGGGTCGCCCTCACCTGCAGCGAGCGCTTCGATGCGTCGTTGGAGTTCTCGTTCATCCATCTCCGCCCTCAATACGGCGCGCTTGGTAAGAAAACCGCTCGCCGACGGCGAATGAAAAGCCTCCGGCTCGTTGCCGGATCGTTTCCATTGCAGCATGCAGTATGAGGAGGATCCGTGCCAAACACGCCAGCGCAGGAGCAGTGCATCGATACCATTCGCTTCCTCGCCGTCGATGCAGTCCAGAAAGCAAACTCCGGGCATCCCGGAATGCCGCTCGGTGCCGCCGCAATGGCTTTTACGCTATGGACCCGCCATCTGCGCTTCGATCCGCGCGACCCGTCGTGGTTCGATCGCGACCGCTTCGTCCTTTCCGCCGGGCATGGCTCGATGCTCCTCTATGCGCTCCTGTATCTGACCGGCTACGACCTCTCGCTCGCCGACCTCGAATCGTTTCGCCAGCGCGGCAGCAAAACGCCCGGGCACCCGGAGGTCGGACACACGCCCGGCGTCGAGGCGACGACGGGCCCGTTGGGCCAGGGGATCGCCAATGCCGTCGGAATCGCGGTCGCGCAAGCCCACCTCGCGGCGACCTATAATCGCGCCGAACGCATCAGCGAGCACCACACCTACGCAATCGTCGGCGACGGCGACCTCATGGAGGGTATTAGCCAGGAAGCGATCTCGCTCGCCGGGCACCTCCAACTCGGGCGACTCATCGTGCTCTACGACGACAATCGCGTCTCGCTCGCCGGCCCGACCGAGATCACGTTTACCGACGACCATATCGCTCGCTTCGAGGCCTGCGGCTGGCACGTCCAGTTCGTCGATATCGAACACGGAAACGACGTCGAGGCGATCGATGCGGCGATCGCCGCAGCGAAAGCCGTTGAGGACCGCCCCTCGCTGGTCTGCGTGCGTACGCATATCGGTTACGGTTCGCCGCTCGTGGACTCGTTTAAAGCGCACGGCGAACCGCTCGGTCCCGAGAACGTCGCGAAGACCAAAGAGCACCTCGGATGGCCGCTGACGCCGCCGTTCTATGTTCCCGACGAAGCGCTGGCGTTCTTTCGCGCTTGCGGCGAGCGCGGAAGCGAAATGCATGCGAATTGGAACGTGCGCTACGCGCGGTGGAAGGCGACAAACCCCGAAGCCGCCGCTCAACTCGAACGTACCCTGCGCGGCGAGCGCCCGAAGAATATTCCGTTCCCGGAGTTCGACGAAAGCAACGGCTCGATTGCGACGCGCGATGCAGGCGGCATAGTGATGAACGCGGTCGCCGGAACGTTGCCCGAACTTATCGGCGGTTCGGCCGATCTCGATCCGTCGACGAAAACCTACCTCAAAGGTTTCGGTGATTTTCAACCCTCGAGTTACGCGGGTCGGAACATCCACTTCGGCGTGCGCGAACACGCGATGGCAGCGATTGTCAACGGCATCGCCCTGCACGGGGGGATCCTCCCCTTTGCCGCAACGTTTTTTAACTTTCTCGATTATTGCAAGCCGGCGGTGCGCCTGAGCGCGCTCTCGCACCTGCATGCCTTCTTCATCTTTACGCACGACTCGTTTATGCTCGGCGAAGACGGACCGACCCATCAACCGATCGAGCAATTGGCGAGCCTACGAGCACTCCCCAATGCCGTCGTCGTCCGCCCGGCGGACGCACTCGAAGTGCGCAATGCCTGGGAAGCTGCACTCGCCGATAAAGGGCGCCCGTGGATATTCGTCCTGACGCGACAGAAAGCACCGTTCCTCGGCGAGCGCGTCGCCCCGGTCGAACGTGGAGCGTACATCCTCGTCGACTGCGACGGCCGACCGGACTGCATTTTTATCGCGACGGGTTCGGAGGTTGCGCTCGCGCGCGATGCAGCGGCGCTGCTCAGCGCAGAGGGCAAACGCATTCGCGTCGTTTCGATGCCTTCGTGGGAACTCTTCGACGCGCAGCCGAAGAGCTACCGTGAAAGCGTTCTCCCCTCCGACGTACGCGAACGCGCCAGCGTCGAGGCGGCGGCAACGCTGGGATGGGAGCGCTACGTCGGCCTCGACGGCTTCGCCTTCGGTATCGATCGTTTCGGTCTCTCGGCGCCGATGGCCGACGCCGTAGCCGAGCTTCAGTTCACTCCCGCACATCTCGCCGAGCTCGCTCGGCAACGTTTCGAATCGCTCAGGAGGTAATCCGTGCCAAATTCCATGCAACAGCTTCTCACCTACGGACAGAGCGTCTGGCTCGACAATTTACGCCGTTCGATGTTTGCTTCGGGCGAACTCAAACGCCTGATCGAGAACGGTCTTCGCGGCATGACGAGCAATCCGACGATCTTCGAGAAAGCGATCGGAGCGGGCAACGATTACGACGAGCAGTTACGTTCGCTCATTGGAAGCGAGCGCGATGCCGACGCACTCTTCTGGGATCTCGCCGTCGCCGATATTCGCAGCGCCTGCGACGAGTTCTCCGGCGTCTACGCATCGTCGAAGGGCGGCGACGGATTCGTGAGCCTCGAGGTCTCCCCGTTGCTCGCTCGCGACACCGCCGGAACCATCGCGATGGCGAAAACGCTCTGGGAGCGCGTCGATCGCCCGAACCTCATGGTGAAAATTCCCGGTACGAACGAAGGCATCCCCGCGATCGAAGAATGCATCTTCGCGGGTATCAACATCAACGTCACGTTGATCTTCGCCATCGAGATGTATGAAAAGACCGCGATGGCCTACGTGCGCGGCCTCGAGCGCCGCATCGCCGCCGGGCTCCCCGTCGATTCGATCGCCTCGGTGAACAGCGTCTTCGTGAGCCGGATCGATTCCGCGATCGACAAGCTGATCCAAACGCGCATCGATAAAGGCGAGCGCCTCGAGCCTCTTCTTGGGAAAACCGGCATCGCCAATTTGAAACTTACCTATCAAAAGTTCGAAGAGATCTTTCTCGGGACGCCCTTTGCAAAAGCCAAGGCTGCGGGGGCGCGCGTGCAGCGTCCGCTCTGGGCGAGTACCTCGACGAAGAACCCGCAGTATGCCGATCTGATGTACGTCGAGAGCGTCGTCGGCGAGCATACGGTCAACACCATGCCGCCTGCGACCCTCGATGCCTTGCTCGATCACGGGCATCCGCGGCCGGGAACGGTACGCGAAGGGCTCGACGAAGCGCGCGGAGTCATGGAGCGCCTTCGCGAGATCGGCATCTCGCTCTTCGATGTTACTCACGCGCTGCAAGTTGAGGGAGTCTCCCTCTTTTCCGACTCTTATGCCGCTCTGCTCGGCGCGATCGTTTACAAGCAGAAAATGCTCGCTGAATCGAAAGAGCGCGTCGTCACCTCACTCGGCGATCTTCGACCGCACGTCGATCTTGCAATCGAGAAGCTCAACGAGAGCGATTTCCTCAAGCGTCTCTGGGCGAAAGATGCGACGCTGTGGTCGGACGCACCCGAGCATTCGGAGATCATCAAACACGCGCTGGGATGGCTCGATATCCCCCAGCACCTACTTGAATCGACCCCGAACCTCGCGGCATTTGCTCGCGAGGTGCGGCAACGCTTCGCGCATGTCGTCGTCCTCGGCATGGGCGGAAGTTCCCTCGCACCCGATGTTTTGCGAGCGACCTTCGGTCACCAACCGGGCTCTCCGAAATTACATATTCTCGATTCGACCGACCCGGCGCAGATCGTCGCGCTCGAAGCCGAGCTCGACCTCGCACGAACGCTCTTTATCGTGGCGAGCAAGAGCGGATCGACGACCGAGCCGAATGCCTATTTCGCCTACTTTCACGACAAGGTCACCAAAATCGTCGGCGCGGCGAAAGCGGGCTCGCATTTCGTCGCCATTACCGACGCCGGAACGACGATGGAGAGCGTCGCGAAGCAACACGATTTCCTGGCGATCTATCTCAACGATCCCAATATCGGCGGGCGATATTCCGCGCTCTCGTATTTTGGGATGCTTCCGGCAGCGCTCGCCGGCCTCAACGTTCCTCTCCTTCTCGATCGTGCGTTAGGCGCCATGCACGCAAACGACCGCGTCGTAGATCCGCGCGTTGCACCGGGCGTGCATTTCGGAGCGACGATCGGGGCTCTTGCACTCGCCGGACGCGATAAACTCACAATCGTCTGTCATCCGTCGATGGCATCCTTTGGAACCTGGTGCGAACAGCTGATCGCCGAGTCGACCGGAAAACTCGGCCGCGGTGTTATCCCGATCGAAGGTGAAGCGCTCGGCGCACCAGGCGACTACGGAAACGATCGTCTTTTCGTCTACGTCGGCGATACGCTCCCCAATCCGAGCGCCGACGATCTCGAACGCCTCGCTGCGTTGGAGGCTGCCGGACACCCCGTCGTGCGATTGGCGATGAACGATCTCTACGACATCGGCGAACAGTTTTATCTCTGGGAGATCGCAACCGCCACGGTGGGCACCCTGCTCGCAATCGATGCTTTCGACCAGCCCAACGTCCAAGAATCGAAGGACAACACCAAGAGCCTTCTCGCGAGCTACGCGCAGAGCGGCCGTATCGATCTTCCCGCCCCCAACGTTCGCAGCGAGAACTTCGACCTCACCCTCCTCTCCGGCAGCGCGGGGATCGCCGGCAGCGACGCAGCAGCCGTTCTGCTGGCGCTTCTCGGGCAGATCCGTCCCAACGATTACGTCGCTATTACCGCATATATCGAACGCGACAGCCGGCATATCGCATTGCTCGATACGCTGCGCTTGGCGATCCGCAACGCATTGCGCGTCGCAACCACCGTAGGATTCGGTCCGCGCTTTCTCCACTCGACCGGGCAACTACACAAGGGCGGGCCGTCGAGTGCGTTTTTCCTACAGATCGTCGCCGACGAACCCGAAGATCGGGCGATCCCCGGCATGAATGTAACCTTCCGCACCTTGCTCGCGGCACAGGCGCTCGGCGATCTGCAATCGCTCGACAAACGAGCGCGTCGCGGGGCGCGCGTTCACCTCAACGGAAAGATCGATGCCGCGTTGCGACAGTTCATTGTCGGCGTCGAATCCTCAGTAACCGCGGCGATGACAAAATAAATAACACCCATCGATCGAGAAAGCGAGCTCACGCGTGCAAATAGGAATGGTAGGTCTCGGGAAAATGGGCGCCAACATGGTGACGCGCCTGCTCCAACACGGGCATACGGTCGTTGCATACGACCGCAGCGCGCAAGCCGTCGAAACGTCGGCTCGCGGCGGGGCGACCGCGGCAACATCGCTCGCCGACCTCGTGGCGAAGGTTACCGATCGCCCACGAGCGATCTGGATCATGGTGCCCTCGGGCGCGCCGACCGACCAAACGATCGACGAACTCGTCGCTCTGCTCGATCGCGGCGATATCATCATCGACGGCGGCAACACCAATTATAAAGATGGACTCGCGGCATACGACCGCGCGAAGGCCCGCGGCGTTTCCTTGGTTGACGCCGGAACGAGCGGCGGGGTGTGGGGGCTTCGCGAGGGATATTGCCTGATGGTCGGCGGCGACGACGAAGCAGTCCGCCGCTGCGAACCGATTTTCACGAGTCTCGCACCGCCCGATGGGTACGCGCATGTCGGCCCGGCGGGGGCCGGACATTTTTCGAAAATGGTTCATAACGGGATTGAATACGGCATGTTGCAAGCATACGGCGAGGGATTCGAAATCTTAGAGAAATCGCCGTTCCCCTTCGATCTCAAACAGCTCGCATCGATCTGGTGCCATGGAAGCGTCGTTCGCTCGTGGCTTTTAGAGCTAGCGGTTCTCGCATTCGATCAAGATGCGAAGTTGGAGAGCATTCGCGGCTACGTTGACGATACAGGCGAGGGGCGTTGGACGGTGCAAGCCGCGCTCGACGAAAACGTCCCGGCTCCCGTTATCACGCTCTCCTTGCTCGCCCGCTTCGCATCGCGGCAGGACGAATCTTTTAGCGCCAAAGTTATCGCCGCCTTGCGCAATCAGTTCGGCGGGCACGCCGTCCAACATGAAGAGAAGCATGCCTGAGGCCGTCGTCTCCGTCGAACCGTCGCCGCAAATCGAGAACCCGCTGCGTTCGTTGCTGGAGAGCGATCGTATCGAAGATCCCTGCAGCATCGTCTTCTTCGGCGCGAGCGGCGACCTTTTCAAACGTATGCTCTTGCCGGCGGTTTACAATTTACGCCTCGAGGGGATACTCCCGGCGAATTTTTCCGTCATCGGTTTTTCCCGCTCCCCCTTCAACGACGAAAGCTTCCGAGCGTACTGTAAGGAAAGCGTCGACGCGTTCTCTCGCTCCGGCCCGGCGAAAGCGTCGATGTGGGCCGAGTTCTCCCGGCGTATCTCGTACATCACCGCCGATTTCGACGACGACGCGCACTTTCACGATCTTCGCGCGCTCCTCGAACGCAGCGACAAAGAGCTCGGCACGGCCGGAAATCGCCTCTTCTATCTCTCTACCCCACCATCGGTCTTTCCGACGATCGTCGAACGCCTCGCGACGGCGAAGCTCGATCCAAAATCCAACACCACGGGGTGGACGCGAATCATCGTCGAGAAACCATTTGGGACCGATCTCGCGACGGCGCGTGCGTTACAGCGCGAGATAAACAGCGTCTTCGAAGAGCGCCACATCTACCGCATCGATCATTATCTCGGCAAAGAGACGGTCCAAGATATCATGGCGCTTCGCTTCGCGAACACCATTTTCGAGCCGATTTGGAACCGACAATACGTCCGTTCCGTACAGATCACCGCGTCGGAGACCCTCGGGGTCGAGCAGCGCGGCGGCTATTACGAGAGTTCGGGCGCGCTCCGCGATATGTTGCAAAACCACGTCATGAATCTCCTCGCCTTAGTGGCGATGGAGCCGCCGGCAACATCGAGCGCCGATGCGATCCGCAACGAAAAGTTCAAAGTGCTCTCGGCGATGCGTCCACTCGATCCGGATCGCCTCGACCGCTCCGCCGCGCGCGGGCAATATGGTCCCGGAACGATCGAAGGGCAGAGCGTGCCCGGCTATCGCGATGAAGCCGACGTTAACCCCGCATCGAACACCGAGACCTTCGCCGCACTGAAACTGCATATCGATAACTGGCGCTGGTCGGGGGTTCCCTTCTATCTCCGCAGCGGTAAACGACTGGCGCGGAAATCGACGGAGATCGCGGTTACCTTCGCACCGATTCCGCACCGGCTCTTCGGCGAGGCAAGCGACGCAATCGAAGCAAACGTACTCGTGATGAAAATCCAGCCGGAGGAAGGGCTTTCGCTGCGTTTTAATGCGAAGGTTCCCGGCCCCAAGAACCACATCCGTGCGGTGACGATGGATTTCAATTACGGCACCGGATTCGGCGTCGCTTCCGCGCCCGCTTACGAGCGTTTAATCGCCGATGCGGTGCGCGGCGATCAAACGCTCTTTACCCGTTGGGATGCCGTCGAGCTCGCTTGGGAGATCGTCACCCCCGTTCTCGAGCGCTGGAGCGCCGCGAAAGATCGGAGTTTCCCGAACTATCCGGCCGGTTCGGAGGGTCCGGAGCAAGCAAATCTCCTCACCGAAGATGACGGAAATACGTGGCGTAGGATCTAGCGATGGAGCAGGCGGGCGCGATCATCAACGTGTCGGAGATCAAGCGGTCGCTCGATGAAGCGCGGTGCGGCGGCGGGCTCGCGCGAACGACGATGATGAATCTCATCGTCTACACCAACGAACCGGACCGCGAGGAGTGGGTCGCAGAGCGCGTCGAGGGGGTTGCAAGAAAATACCCGACGCGCATTATTTTGCTCGACGGAACCTCGCTCGGCGACCCGATGACGGCGTCGGTTCAACCGCAGGTCGGCGGCGGCGCACAATCGGAGATCGTCCGTTTTGGAATTGAAGACTGTGCCCCACAGACCGTCCGATCGTTGCTCGACGCATTGACGATCGCCGATGTTCCCGAGGTGCTTTGGTGGAACGGCTCGACGATCGGGGTCGAGCAGCTTTTCGAGGAGCTCGCGCGCTTTGCCGCCCCGGCAATTATCGATTCATCGAGCAGTTCGAACGATGTCGACAACCTTCGTGAGTTGATCGATCTCGCCGAGGCTCTCGGCTCGCGCCCACCCATCGACTTAGCCTACCTTCGCATTCGACCGGTCCAAGAGGTCTTGGCCGGATTCTTCGACGACCCGGCACACCGAGCAAAACTCGCCTCGGTCGATCGCCTGGAGATCGATGCCGGCTCCCTCGCAGAGGCGATCTATCTGCGGGCTTGGCTCGGCCGCGTACTCGGTCGTTCCTTTGAAGGCTGCGCATCTGCACTCGCTCGCAAAGGACAAGTCCGACGCGTCGCGCGCTGCTTGCTTGCGGGCCCAGGCTGCGCATATGAGTTTTTGTTCGACGAGCCGGCACATTGCGCGCGAGTCACCGCATCGATCGAGA
>JAKBCP010000287.1 GCA_021807645.1 bacterium | reverse complement strand
GCTCGATCGCCTCAAGGCGGTCTATAAACTCTTCCTCTCGACGTCGCCGAATCTGGTGCTCGTTGCTTCGCTCGATGTCGCGCGACGCCAGATGGCAACCGAAGGGAGCGCGTTGCTCTCACGCACGATCGAGATCGCCAACGACGCTCGCGCGCGGCTCAACGAAATCGATAGAGTCTATTGCTTCGGCGAGGAACTGCAGGGACGTCCGGGCGTCTTCGACCTCGATCCAACGAAGGTAACGGTGACCGTGAAGGATCTCGGTTACACCGGCTACGAAGCCGAAGAGATTTTGCGCCGTCGCTACAACGTGCAAGTCGAACTCGCCGATCTCTTTAATATGCTGGCGCTCTTTACGATCGGCACTTCGCAGGAAGCCGCCGATGCGTTGGTCAGCGGCGTGAGCGAGTTAGCGCGCGAAGATCGGCCGCTCGATATTTTCTCTCCGTCGGGGGTGCTCGAGCGGCGCCTGAAGAGTTCGAGCTACTTGTTGCCCTCGATTCCGCCGACGCGGATGTTGCCCCGCGATGCCTTTCTCGCTGAGACCGAGTTCATACCGTTTCGCACGAGCAAAGGCCGCATTTGCGCCGAGGTCATCACGCCCTATCCGCCGGGGATCCCGGTAATCTCGCCGGGAGAAGAGTTGACGACGGAGATCATCGAATACCTATTATTGGAAAAACGGGCCGGCACGAAAATGCAAGGCCCGTACGATGACGAGCTGAAGTTTATTCGCGTCGTTCGCTAAGGATCGTTGGAGGATCGGGAATGCCTTTTTGCACGCAGTGCGGTTCGGGCGTCAGCGGCGAGCGCTGTTCGAATTGCGGAGCCGAGAACCCGCACTTTCGCGATCCGAACGCCGAACCGGAGATCGCGCCCGCGCTCGTATCGGTCGAGCCGGTTCAAAGCGAACGCGCCCGCCCCTGGCCGCTGATGGAGCGCTCGCTCGCGCTGGCCTGGCCCCGGCTACGCAAGTATCCGCTGTGGTTCGTCATTCTCGCGGCAATCGATATGCTGGCGATGGCCTACATGCTGCCGATGAATGCAGCGCTTGCGAAGGCCCCGACCTCGCCTGCGGCGATCGGGCATTTCTACGAACAACTCGCGCTGCCGCTGCTGCTGACGCTCGTCGTCTCGTTCGTGCTTCGCTTGTTGAGCCTCGGGGAGGCCGCCCGTGCGCGGATGCCGGAGTTCTGCTGGACGCCGCGGAGCATCGCTGCCTTTGTGGGCTGGCTGATCCTCGCGCTCTTGGGGCTCTCGTTTGCGCTGGCAGTGGCGATGTTGCTCGTACTCATCCCGGCGGGGATAGTCGCTGGGTTTGCGCGGGTGGCGGCAGCGACGACCTCGGCGACGGTGACCCCGGCGATCATCGGTGCGGTCGCGTTTGCGATGGTCGTGGTGATGATTCCGATGATGATGTGGTTGGGCACGAAGATCGCTTTGCTCGAACCCTCCTTCGTGCTCGGCGAACGCTCGAATCCGATCGGCGCATCGTGGAAATTAACCGACGGCTATTTCTGGGAGACCCTCGGTTTCTATCTCCTCTACGTTCTCGTCGCTCTCGGCATCCTGGTGATCTGCCTGGGTATCGGCAAGCTCTTTGCCTCGCTCTCTCCGATCCTCGTGCTCGTCGGCGATCTCATGCAGTTCGTCGGCTCGATGTGGCTGCAATTTGCCGTCGCGGAGGGCATGATTGCGTGGACTTTGATGCTCCGCGAAGCAAAGGCCTCTGGGCGGCAGGGGTGAGGATGACCTGTGGATAACCGATAAAAAACGTCTTCTGGAGGAAGTGAGGGCTCGCCACTTGGCGCTGAAAGCCGAATCCGTTTCCCCAAACTGGGAACTGACCCAACTCCTCGACATCTTCCCGCTGCCCATCCGGCAATCGCTCGTGCGGCTCCCCCACCTGGAAACGATCATCGAAGTCGTTCTCGACCTAGGCCGCGCCCCCGAGGCGCGCTTCGAGAGCGACTTTGTTTATCTTTCGGAGACGCCGGTCTCGCCGGAGGATATCGCGCACGTCTGCTCGCGCATCTCCGGGTTCGGCGCCGACAATCGCGCCGGCATCGAGCAGACGTTGCATCGCATCAGCGCGATTCGGAACCGCACCGGCAAGATCGTCGGGCTCACCTGTCGCGTCGGGCGCGCGGTCTATGGAACGATCGATATCATCCTCGACGTCTTGCGTAGCGGTAAATCGATCTGCTTGCTCGGCCGCCCCGGCGTCGGAAAAACGACGATGCTGCGCGAATGTGCGCGCGTTCTCGCCTCCGACCGCAAGCGCGTGGTGATCGTCGACAGCTCGAACGAAATCGCCGGCGATAGCGATATTCCGCACCCGGGAATCGGCACCGCACGGCGCATGCAGGTTCCCGATCCGGCGCTCCAACATGCCGTCATGATCGAGGCCGTCGAAAATCACATGCCCGAAGTCGTGGTAATCGACGAAATTGGGACGGAGGCCGAAGCTGCTGCCGCGCGCACGATTGCCGAGCGCGGCGTCA
>JAKBCP010000286.1 GCA_021807645.1 bacterium | reverse complement strand
CGACGAACAGTCGCCCGATATCGCGATGGGCGTCGATAAGTCGCTCGAAGCGAAGGGCGGCGAGAGCGATCCGTTCGAGCTCACCGGCGCAGGCGACCAGGGGATGATGTTCGGCTATGCTTGCCGCGAGACGGCGGAGCTGATGCCGCTGCCGATCGTGCTCGCGCACAATCTCACCCGCCATCTCGCCGCGATGCGCAAGAACGGGACGATTCCCTATCTGCGCCCCGACGGCAAATCGCAGGTGACGGTGGAGTATGACGGCAACACGCCGGTCGCCGTCGACGCGGTGGTGATCTCGACGCAGCACGATCCCGATATCGCGCTCGACGTCATCCGTCGCGAGATCGCCGATAAGGTGATCGCGCACGTGATTCCGAGTAACTTGCGCAGCGAGAGCACGCGCGTTTTCGTCAACCCGACCGGACGTTTCGTGATCGGCGGGCCGAAGGGTGACGCCGGTTTGACGGGACGGAAAATTATCGCCGATACTTACGGCGGTATGGCACGCCACGGCGGCGGCGCCTTCTCGGGCAAAGACCCGACGAAGGTGGACCGTTCGGCGGCGTATGCCGCGCGTTGGGTCGCCAAGAACATCGTTGCAGCGGGGCTCGCCGAGCGTTGCGAACTGCAGGTCGCGTATGCGATCGGCGTCGCGCGCCCGATGAGCGTGCTCGTGGAGACTTTCGGCACCGCCGCGATCTCCGAAGAGCGCATCGCCAAGGCGGTCGGCGAGGTCTTCGATCTGCGCCCGGCGGCGATCATCCACCATCTCGATCTCCTGCGCCCGATCTATCGCCAGACGGCGGCCTACGGGCACTTCGGACGCCCCGAGCTCGATCTTCCGTGGGAGCGACTCGACCGCGTCGAAGCACTCCGTGCGGCGACCGGCTTCACCGGTGAGGCGCTGCGCGTGCCGAACTTTGCGCGTTAACCAAGCGTTGTAGGGGTAGAACAGAGGTAAGGAGGCAGAAATGAAAATCTTCAAAGCGCTACTCGGATTCGGACTCGCATTCGCGATGGTCGCCCCTGCGCTGGCACAGCAGGCATTCACGCTCGATAACGGCGTGATCGTCTACGGCCGGATGCAGACGTCGATTAATACGGCGACGGCGAACCCGGGCGATGGTTTCACGATGGCCGTGATCCCACCGTTCCCCAACCAGGCTGGAGGCTTGGAGGGCGCCACGATCTACGGGCACGTCGCTGCGGTAACGCGCGCCGGGCGCGGGCGCAAGGCCGCGCTGAAGCTCGCTTTCGACCGCCTTCAACTCGCAGACGGTAGCGTCGCATCGATTAGCGGCTCGCTGAGCCAGGCACAAGAGAAGAAACAATCGCGCAACGGCGCGACGGTTGCCCTCTCGACGATCGGCGGCATGATTTTGGGGAACATGATCGGTAAGACGATCTTCCACACCAACATCGGCGGAATCGCCGGCGCGGCCGGCGGCTTCCTCTACGGCTACAACAACAAATCGAACTTCACGATCGAGAACGGAACCGAGGTGCAGATGCGCCTCGACCGGACGGTCACCATCCGGCGGCAATCTGCCGCTCCCGGCGGCCGCTAAACCCCGCTCACCCCGATTTCGGCGCTCGACTCCGACCTAAGCAGGGAGGAGGCGGGCGCCGCATCGCGTAGCCTAGGGTTCGCCGTTCCGGATTAGCTCAGTTGGTAGAGCAGCTGACTGTTAATCAGCGGGTCGCTGGTTCGAGTCCAGCATCCGGAGCCACTTAAAAGCCCGTCAAATCTAGCGTTTGGCGGGTTTTACGTTTTCGGCGTCGGAAGGGCGGGGGGCAGTTTAGGGGGCAACGGGAGCTGAAAAAGCTTCGCGACGGCATCCGAGCAGACCGCGAAATCGGCTCGTCGATCGGGCGGAGGCGGTACGGAGACGACGACGTTAGCGGTCACCGACAGTAACCCACCGGCGACTGCGCTCTCTTGTACCGGATCGCTCACCGACCAATACTTTTACACAGACCAAAATGGCAACAAGGTCTACGAACCCGCAGTCGCGTTTACGGTCAGCGTCGCAGCGGCTGCCGTGGCGATGAAAACCTGGCCCGCGTATCTCGAAGTCGGCGCAAACGGCGCGCAATTAGCCACAACCTCGGCAACCAGCGGCGCGATGACCATTGCGTTCGTTCCCACGATCTCGCCGGCGGTTGCCTTCGCACGCAATCTCAATACCTGGCTCGGCGGCGGCATCGCTGAAGCTGGGCCCACGCCTTCGCCGGGGCCATGCCCGTCGGGCTTCGTTTTTAACCCAATTACCAGCAAATGCATCCCGATGAAAATTCCGTTGCCAACGCCTGCATCAAATGTTGCACCGCCCGTTGCGCCGAGCGCTGCACCGATGTTTCTCGGTGGTCCGTGCTATGGGTATGCGAAAAACGGCGCGGGAGGGCCTGATACAACGCTGGCAAACGGAGAGATCCAAATCGGCACGCAATACTACACCGCCGCAAGCGACGGATGTATCAACGTCGCACCGAGCCCCACCGGCCCATTTGCGCCC
>JAKBCP010000285.1 GCA_021807645.1 bacterium | reverse complement strand
GGATGCGGCGTGATACTTGCGCAAGACCTATGATTACCATGCAACAACACGCCAAGATTGCCGTCGTCGACGACGACCGCATGCTGCGCGAGATGATCGAGTTAGGCCTCACGCAGGAGGGCTACGAAGTCAAGAGTGCAGCCGACGGGCAGGCGGCGCTCGATCTGGTTCGCACGTTTAATCCCGATGCGATCCTGCTCGACATCATGATGCCGAAGATCGACGGCGTAACGTTGGTACCGCTGCTTCGCACGATCACGCAGGCGCCGATCCTTATGCTTACCGCCAAGGGCGATCTCGACGACAAACTCAAGACGCTCGGCTCGGGGGCCGATGACTACGTCGTAAAGCCCTTTCTTTTCGAGGAGCTGATCGCGCGCCTTCAGGCGCATCTCCGGCGTCCGCAGATTCACGAAGACGAGCAGATTCGCTGGAACGATCTCGCGCTCGATCTCGGATCGCGCGAGCTGCGCCGTGGTAGCGAACGCATCGAACTCACGCAGCGGGAGTTCGATCTGCTGGCGGTCTTCATGCGCGATCCACGCCGCATTTTCAGCAAGGAGCATTTGCTCGAACTTGTCTGGGGACATGATTTCGAAGGCGGCCCCAATATCGTCGAAACCTATATTTCGTACCTGCGAGCGAAGGTCGATAAGGCGGGCGCGGCAACCTCTTTTCTGCGGACGGTGCGCGGCGTCGGGTACGGTCTGAGCAACGGATGATCGGGCGTGGCTCGCTTGCGGCTCGCCTGGCCGCCCTCTACGCGACGATGCTTGCCGTCGTCGTGCTTTTGGTGATCGTCGCGTCGTCGATTGCGCTCGTCTTCGAGCTCTCGCAATTCACGCACGATATCATCGTTGCCAAGCACGACGAAGCGCGTTTTCTCGCGGAGACCGCGCAGCGCGATGGAGAGTCGCTCAAGAGCGCTGCGCCGCACATGATTCGCGAGCTCTCGGGAATCGGTCTCGACGTAGCGATCTACGACGAACGCGGAACGTTCCTCGCGGGCGACCGATCGCTGCGTCCGCCGCTACTCGCGCATGTGATCGCGCAACAGCAGCGCGAGCGCAGGCATCCCTCTCCCCCCGGCCGCTTTCCGGATAATCGCGAACCCTTCGGGCTCGCCATTGTCAACGGGGGCTACGTTGCGTTCATGCCCTCAATGCCGCTGGTCTTCACGGCGCTCTTCCCCTATTGGCGAACGGTGCTCACCATCGGCGTGCTGGCGATTCTCGTTGCCTTCGTCGTCGGGCGGCTCTTCGCGCGCGAAGCACTGCGCCCGCTCGACGACGTCGCCGCGGCGTTGCGCTCGCTCGCGCAGGGCGACTACACGCCGCGGACCTTTATCATGGGCGGCGGCGACGAGATCGGCAACCTCACCGGCGCCTTTAACGACGCGGCGGCAAACGTTCATCAGGCGATGGAGGAGCGTCGCGCGACCGAAGACCGCATGCGACGCTTCGTCGCCGATGCCGGGCACGAACTGCGTACGCCGCTCACCGTCATCAGCGGCTACATCGACGTGTTGCGACGCGGCGCGTTAAACGACGAAAAGATCGCCCGGCAGATTCTGGGGACGATGACGCTGGAAAAAGAGCACATGCGCAACCTCATCGATCGTCTCGTGCGGTTGTCGCGTCTCGATTCGGAGGCCCCGCCGCTCGCCGAGCGGCTCGATGTTGCCCAATTGCTGCGCGATCAAGTCGATGCCGCACGCCGCTTCGACGAACACCGAAACATCGATTATCGCGTCGACGGCGTGCTCGCAGTCGTCGCCGACCCGCGCGAGATCGGTGAGGCGCTGTGGAACGTGGTTGAGAACGCATTGAAGTATGCTCCCGAGGCGGCGATCCATCTGCGTGGAGCGCACGAAGATGGGCGTGTCAGCATCATCGTACGCGACGAAGGGCCGGGAATGAGCGAGCTCGAGCGCTTGCATGCCTTCGAACGTTTCTATCGCGGCGATCAGCGCGGCGAGATTACCGGCAGCGGCCTCGGGCTCTCGATCGCCAAGCGCGCGGTCGAACGTGCCGGCGGAACGATCGCCATCGAGAGCGCGCCGGGGCGCGGCACGACGGTAACGATCGAACTTCCCGCAGCATAAGGCACCCGGGACGAGTCCTCAGCAAAATTAAAGTTCGAACGGCGATGATGGGTCGATGATCCGCCGTTTCATTTCGATCGCTATCCTCGCATCGTTCGTGCCGCTCGTCCCGACCACCGCGCTCGCCCAAAGCTCCGGCGGCACGATTGCGATAACGATCGTCGATGCGAAAACGAAGAGCCCCGTGCCGCTCGCGCGCGTGTTGCTCGACGGGCCGATTCTTACCAGCGAGATTGCGACGAGTTCGGGCAGCGTAACCTTCACCGATGCACCGGCGGGGATCTATCGGGCGCGCGTCTTCGCACGCGGCTATCGCGCCGTCACGTCGGCGCCGTTCGAGATCCTCGACGGCGAACGCGTGCACCTCGCAGTCGCGCTCGCGCCAAGTAGCGACCTGCGCGTGATCGCCGTCGTT
>JAKBCP010000284.1 GCA_021807645.1 bacterium | reverse complement strand
GTACAAAGGAACCACGGAAAAACAATGAATTCTCTCGATATCGCGCAGGGCGCCACCATTCTCATCCGCGAAAAGCGCGGCAACTTTGCCAAGATCGTCGTCGAACCGCTGGAGCGCGGTTTCGGCGTGACGCTCGGCAATTCGCTTCGGCGCGTTTTATTGAGCTCGATTCCTGGCGCGGCCGTTACCTATATGAAGATCGACGGCGTCCTGCACGAGTTCTCGACGATCCCCGGCATGGTCGAGGATACGATCGCCCTGATGCTCAACCTCAAGGGATTACCGATTAAGCTCAATGCCGACGAGCCCAAAGTGCTGACGATCGACGTCAAGGGCGCGCGCGAGGTTACGGCAGCCGATATTTCGGTCGATGCCGATGTCGAGATTCTCGACCCGTCGTTCCATTTGGCGACGCTGACTTCGAAGGACGCACAGCTCTCGATGGAACTCGGCATCGAGAAGGGACGCGGATATGTTACTGCCGACAAGCAGCGGAATATCGAGCACATGATCGGCCTGATTCCGATCGACTCGATTTTCTCGCCGGTCCATAAGGTGAACTTCACCGTCGACGATACGCGCGTTGGACAGAGCGTCGATTACGACCGCCTTACGCTCGAGATCGAAACGAACGGTTCGATCTCGCCCGAAGATGCTCTTATTGCGGCGGCGCGGATCCTTCACGAGCGGCTCGAGCTCTTCACCAACTTCTTGGCCAATAGCGAACCGATGGAGCTCGCCCCCGCCAACGAATGGGACGTTCCCGTCGATACGCTCAACCTTTCGGTCCGTTCCTCAAATTGCATCAAGCGTGCCGGAATCACGCGCGTTTCGGAGTTGTTGGATCTCACAGAAGCGGAGATTATGAAGATGCGTAGCTTCGGGCAGAAATCACTCGATGAAATCAAGAGCGTGCTCGCAGAGCGCGGGCTCTCTCTCCGCCTTAACTAAATAGGAAGCGATCATGCCACATCAGCTCAAATACAAGCGCCTCTCGCGCACCGACGGCCACCGGAAGGCACTGCTTCGCAATCTCGCGACCGCGTTCTTCAAACACGAGAAGATCGAAACGACCTCTACCAAGGCGAAGGAGATCGTGCGCGTTGCCGAACGGCTGATCAGCACGGCGATGCCGGGCGATCTAGCCGCGCGTCGGCGTATCGCGGAGTTCCTCACCGAACCCGCGGTCGTGAAGAAGCTCGTCGAACAGATCGCGCCGGCGCTCAAAGGGCGCTCGGGAGGCTTTACTCGCATTACGAAGAGCCGGGTTCGTCCGGGCGATGCCGCCGAACTCTCGATCGTCGAACTCGTAAAATAGCGTTCACTCCCTTCGTGAAATCGGCTATCCAAGCGACGCCTCGGGCAACCCGGGGCGTCGCTTGCGTGTCGGAGAGTACTCGATGAACGACCATGCCGCGCGGCGTCTGCGCCGCCTTATCGCCGGAGATGCGCTCGAGCGCACAGAGGCTGCCGCCTTCGTCGGCGAATTGATGGACGGGGCGCTCGATGACGTTTCCGCAGCCGGGGCATTAGTCGCGCTCGCTATGCGCGGCGAGAGCGTCGAAGAGATCGTCGGTGCTGCCGAAGCGATGCGTGCCCGCATGGTCGAGCTCGTACACGATAGCGGTGAAGTCATCGACATCGTCGGAACCGGCGGCGACGGAGCCGGTACGATCAATCTTTCGACAATGGCGGCACTCGTGCTCGCCGCTGCGGAGATTCCGGTTGCAAAACATGGGAATCGTGCGGCTTCGAGCGCATGCGGAAGCGCCGACGTGCTCGAAGCGTGCGGCTACCGTCTCGACCTCTCTCCCGATCGTTCCGCTCGGATTCTCCGCGATACCGGATTCACGTTTTTATTCGCTCCGCGTTATCACCCCGCGATGCGCAATGTAGCGAACGTCCGGCGTACGCTCGGGGTGCGCACGATCTTCAATCTCTTAGGCCCGCTCTGTAACCCGGCCCGCGCACCGCTGGCGTTAGTCGGCGTAGCGCGCGAGGAACTCGTCGAGCCGATCGGCGAGGTCATGCGCGCCTTAGGCGTGCGCGCCGGCGGCGTGATTTGCGGTGAGGGCGGCGTCGACGAAGCGATCGGTGACGGCGTCACGCATCTCTATCGCTTCGCTGAGGAGCAGGTTCAACGCGATCGGATCGATTCGCGCGCATTGGGTATCTCGGTTCCGCTCGGCGATCTCGTCGAGCGCTCCGTCGAGGACGCCGCACGCGCCTTCCGCGATATTCTGGGCGGGCGGCGTTCCGGGCGTTCGGAGGTCGTCGCTCTGAATGCCGCCGTTGCGATGTTCGTCGTCGGTCGCGCGGCGAGCCTCGAAAGCGCGCTCGAGCGCGCGCGGGAGATCCTCGCCTCGGGGCATGCGCTCGCGCTTTTCGAGCGCGCCGCCGAGGCAAGCCGTGCCTGATATTCTCACGCAGATATTCCAACGCAAGGCAAAGCGTCGGCGCGATGACGAGCGACGCGTCCCGTACGACGATCTCGTCACGATCGCACGGAATAAGCAAAATGA
>JAKBCP010000283.1 GCA_021807645.1 bacterium | reverse complement strand
ACCTCGCGCGTCTCGCTCCCCTGCTTCAAAACAAAATGTGCCCCCGCCACAAAGAGCGTACGACCCGCGTTAGACGGGTCGCACTTGATCTCTCCGTGCACGCCGAACGCTCCGGCGAGCCTTGCCAACGGAATACGGTCGTTAGGCTTCCGGTTCACCCTCGGCCTCTTCGCGGTCGAGGATATCGACGGTGATGCGATCTTCGGCCGATGCGCGAGCGATCGTACGCAATGCGTGCGCGACGCGGCCGCTACGGCCGACCACTTTGCCGAGATCCTCGCGATCGACCACGACCTCGATCGTCGGTTGCCCGGTCTCGTCGAGAAATAGATCGACTTCGACTGCATCGGGCTTACTAACGAGCTTGCGCGCGAGAAAATCGAGAATCGCCTGTGCGCGGCGCTGCCCCGCATAGGGATCGCCGTTGCGCGGCGTCCGTTCGCGCGGCGCTGCAGGGCGGGCCGGAGCGTCGCGGCGCGTACGGCCACGTGGGGTCGATGAAGCAGCCGGACGATCGGGCTGTTGCTCTTCACGGTCGATATCGCCGACCGGACGTTGCCCAGAGACGCGCCGACCACTAAGAGTCGCGCGGCGCTCTTCCTCTCCGGTCTCTTCGCTGAAGAGACCGAACTCGTCGTCGAAAGCGCTCACCTTAGCTCTCGCTCGCCGCCTTCTTCGGCTTGCGTTTCGAAGTCGGCGCCGGGCCCGCATCCATCAATCCGCGTGCCGAGAGCAAACGTCGAACGGTTTCGGAGGGCTGGGCGCCTTTGCCCATCCACTCTTTCACTTTCGCTTCGTCGATCTCGACGGTTTTCGGTTCGGTGCGTGGGTTGTAATGCCCGAGAATCTCGATGAATTTTCCATCGCGCGGCGAGCGCGAATCGGCAACGATAAAACGGTACGTGGGCTGTTTCTTTGCGCCCATGCGGCGCAACCTGATCTTAACCATGCTTCTCCTATCGGAATGAGCCACGAGCAATCTGCGGGCGGCGTTTGCCCCCGAATTGCTTCATGAGCGATTTGGCTTGATCGAATTGTTTGATCAAGCGGTTCACATCGGCGACCTGCGTGCCTGAGCCAAGAGCGATGCGTTTACGCCGAGATCCATTGAGGATCTGCGGGCTACGTCGCTCCTGCCGCGTCATCGAGCAGATAATCGCCTCTGTTTTTTTGAGCTCCGTTTCCGGGAGTTCAAAATTTTTCGGAAGTGCGCGCGACATTCCGGGAATCATCTTGAGCAGATCGCCCATCGATCCCATCTTTCGCACCTGTCGCAGTTGATCGAGAAAATCGTCGAGCGTAAATTGCGCGTTACGCATTTTTTGCTCGAGCGTCTTTGCCTGTTCCTCGGTATAGATGCCGCGCGTTTTTTCGATCAGTGTCAGGACGTCGCCCATTCCGAGAATGCGCGAGGCCAAGCGATCGGGATAAAAAGCTTCCAGCGCCGAGAGTTTCTCCCCGACGCCGATCAATTTTATCGGCGCACCGGTACGTTCGAATATCGAGAGCGCCGCGCCGCCGCGCGTATCGCCATCCATCTTCGTGAGCACGATGCCGGTAATGCCGAGCCGACGATGGAAGCCGTCGGCAACATTTGCCGCCTCCTGCCCGGTCATGGCGTCGGCGACGAACAGGACTTCGTGCGGCTTCGTTACCGCCTTGATGCGTTCGAGTTCGGTCATCAATGCATCGTCGATCTGCAGGCGTCCTGCGGTATCGATGATGACCGTCGAAATACCGAGACGCTTGGCCTCGGCGACGCCGAGCCGAGCGGTCTCGACCGGATCGGCCGTGCCGCGTTCGAAGACCGGCAGATCGATCTGTTCGCCGAGCCGCTGTAACTGCGCGATTGCCGCAGGGCGGTATATATCGGCCGCCACGAGGAGGCTGCGTCTCCCCTGCTCCTTCAGACGAAGCGCGATCTTTCCGGCATGCGTCGTTTTGCCCGAGCCCTGAAGCCCGACGAGCAGCATCACCGACGGCGGCGCATCGCTGAATTGGAGCCGTGCTTCCGCACCGCCGAGCAATGCGACGAGTTCCTCGTGGCAGATCGAAACGATCGTCTGCGCCGGGGTAAGCGACTCGAGGATATCCGCGCCGAGCGCCCGTTCTTTCACCCGAGCGACGAACGACTTCGCCGACGAAAGCGAGACGTCTGCCTCTAAGAGCGCCACGCGAATTTCGCGTAGCGCCTCGGTGACATCGCTTTCGCTCAGCCGACCGCGACCCGTTAGGCGCGAAAAGAGCGCGCCTAACCGATCGCTAAGTTGTTCGAACACGTCGGGGTTGCCGGCCTAGGCCTTCGCCGTAGCCTCGTCGATGCGCGCCACGGCATCGCCGACGGTCTTGATCTTTTCCGACTCTTCGTCGGGAATGCTGATGTTAAATTCGGTCTCGAACGCCATCACCAATTCCACTTGGTCGAGTGAATCGGCACCGAGATCGTCGGTGATCGAGGCTTCCGGCGTCACTTCTGACTCCTGAACGCCGAGTTGTTCGACGATGACTTTCTTAACGCGATCG
>JAKBCP010000282.1 GCA_021807645.1 bacterium | reverse complement strand
ACAGAGCAATCCCGGGGTTTTCCGTGAGAACGAGAGGCTCGATACGTTTGCCAGCGTGCTCGGGCTCGACGGATTAAACGAGAGGCAACCGTCGGTGGAGTAACTGAGCGCGGGAGCGGAGGTCTGCGAGACGACGCAATCCTTTGCGTTGAAGGGGCTAATCTCGGCGTCGCCGCCTTCCCCGAGCGAGGAGGTGCCGCCGAACGAACCGGTCCAATCGCTCGCCGCAAGTCCCCCGCCGTTACCGTTCGCCGCAGTCGCTGCGGGGCCGAAATCTTGGATCGTCGTCATGATGGTCTCGTGGTTAACCGAGCCACCGACGCCGAAACCGTAGAGATAATTCGTCGAGAGGCCACCGGTGAGCGGGGTCGGAAGACCGGCGCTCTGTCCGCAGGTGCTCTGATAGTAGAGCCCCTGATCCGCGGCGATGTAGCAAGCATCGCTGCCCGATGCGTTGACGACGGTGAGTCCACGCATATCGCCGTAGGTATTGCCTTGCGTCCTCGATGTTTGACCGTTGACCGGCGTATAACTCGCCGTCGGCGGCGTCCCGGCGACCGGCAGCGCGCTCCATTCGGTAAACTCTGCGCCCGTGTAAACTTCGTGCGCGACGTTGATGCTATCCGCGAGCATCTGCGAGCCGTAATATCCGGCCGGATTGCCACCCGTGCCGTTTTGGCTTGCTTGCGTTGCAACATCGGTCCAGGTGGTGCCGCCGTTGGTCGAGAGATAGAGCTCCTGCGAAACGGCGGTGCCGCCGAGCGTGCACGACCATCCGGTCGCCCAGACCGTAGTCGGCGTGCTCTGATCGATGGCAATGGTGTGTACGGCCGCCGGTGCGCTGTTGCCGCCGGTTCCGCAGCCGAGCGCGGTAGCGGCGAGCTGCCCACCCTTTGTCCAGCTGGTGCCGTTGAAGCTCCAGGTATAACCGTTGAAATCGCCGGCGATCAGCGTGTTCGGCGGCGCAGCGGCGATGCTGTTCGCACCCGAACCGTATCCCGCGCTGTTGGTCGAACTGAAACCGGTCCCGGCGGCGCTCCAAGTTTGGCCATAATCGGTCGATTGCTCGACCCCGGCGCTATCGGCGACGTAGATCGTGCTTCCGAGCTGCGCGAATTGCATCGCTGGTGCTGTTGTATCGACCTGCATCCAGGTAGCGCCGCCGTCGCTTGAGCGGTAGATACCGCCGAACTCGGTCGCGGCGAGCAAGATCGTCGTTCCCGCATCGTTGACGGCGATCAGACCGTTAACACGCGTATCGTCGAGCCCGCTGTCGTAACCGATCGGCGTCCAGGTCGTACCGCTATCGGTGGATTTGTAGATTCCCGATGAGACGTTTACCTCGAATCCGGTGCCGTCGCCGCCTGCGATATAGAGCGTACTGCTATTGTTCGGATCGACGACGACGCTCTGGATCTTCCCCGAGCCGGCGAGATCGCCGTTGATCGTCGTGCCGTTGAGTACGTTCTGCCAGACCGGGCCGAGGTTGGTGAACTGTACCGCCGAGAGCGGCGCCACCGAGGTGAGGCCGATCGATCCCGTCGCTCCGTTGAAGATCGCGCCGGCATCGCCGGTCGGCGCATTCACGGTGCCCGTGCCGGAGAAGCTGCTCAGTACCGTGCCGGTTCCGAGCGTATTGCCGGGGTTGCAGGGTCCGCTCCACGATTGCACGACGAGCGTATCGGTGCCGTACGGCGCGGTCAGCGAGAGCGTGACCGGAGTGGTCCCGGTGAAAGTCGCGCAACTTGCGCTTGCAATCGTGCTACCCGGCGCGCCCGCGGCACCGACGTTGATCTGTGCCGAGACCGAAAGGGCTCCTGCCGGAATCGTCTTCGGCGAGCGTTGGGTTCCGGTCGCCGTCGCGCTGCCGCGCGTGACGGTGAGCGTGAGCCGCGCGACGCCCTTCGCGCTCGGCAGCGCGGAGAGCGAGGTGCCGGTTCCGCCACCGTGACAGCCGGCGAGCAGGAGCGCAAGCGCACCGCCGCATGCAATGCCATGAATGATACTGCGCTGGTTCGTTCTGCGATGCATCTTACTGGGCTCCTCCGGAAATCGTCGCTGGTGCATTGAGCGTGAGCGTCGCGCTCGTCGTACCGGCCGCGCCGGCAACGGTGAGCGTACAACTCGCTCCCGCCGCGGTTGCCGTGACGGTGAAGGTCGTCGCGCTCGTCGGGGACGAGAGCGTAAACGAAGTACACCCGCCTCCGCCCTGCGGAGCTCCCAGGCTCGCTGCAAAGGAACCGGTGAAGCTCAGCTCGGTCGGCGTGACGGTAACGGCGTCGCTCGCCCCGGTTCCGGGGAAATCCACGGGGTTCAACGCTGAACCGCTATTCGGGCCGAGGCTGCTCGACCAAAGTCCGGTCCATCCCAGCGTTACCTGGCTCGCCGAAGGCGTCGGCGTCGAGCTGGGCGACACGCTCGGCGATGCGCTCGGCGATGTGCTCGGTGAGATGCTCGGCGAGGGCGCGAGCGTCGGCGTAATCGTCGGAGGTGCGGTCGGCGGCGGCGACGAGCTTCCCCCGCCTCCTCCA
>JAKBCP010000281.1 GCA_021807645.1 bacterium | reverse complement strand
ATATCGAGGTTGGTGATCTGCGGTTGGAGGATCGTCGTCGCTCCATTGGCGATTTTGCGCAGCCCTAACGCGCGCGCGAGGGCGTCGAAGTCGAGATAGGCCTCACCGCGGAGCGCGAACGGCGCGACCTTGGAGCGCACCGCGAGCGGACCGATATCGTAGGTGCGATCGCCGATGGCGAAGCTGACGATCGTCGGTTCGCCGGTCGCGATTAAAACGTAACGAGCCCCGGGTTTCCACGTGACGATTGCGCCGAGTGCGTCAAAGAGGCGGCGGAGCGCGGGGTCGTCGATGCCGACCAACAGCGTCGCGTCGCGCCGTTCGACGTGGGTAAACGCAAAGGTGCGCCCCGCGAATTGCCAGAGCGGTGCCGCTGATGCAACGCGCGGCATGCAGAGCAGCGCGAAGCAGAGCGCGAAGAACGCGCTAGAAATCCGAGCGATGCAGCGGTTCATCGAGTTCGAGGTGTCCTCCGGGCAGCGTCGGCAATCGTTGGCCCTCAACGGTGATCTGCACGGCGGAGATTCCCGGCAGCGCCGTCATCGAATAGACGAGCGACTTAAATTCCGCGTTCTCACCGAAGGTGCCCCCGGGTTGCGATTCGACCTCTTTCGAAAGATCGACCGTGACCGTCGAACCGTGAATCGCAACATCGATGACGCGCGTTCCGGTTGGGAAACGCACCGCGCGAACGTCGGCGGGCGGCCCGACGACGGCTTGCAGGGCCGCGTAGAGTGCGCGGTCGTGCGCCCATTGCGCCCGGGTGCTTCCTGCCGGGCGTGGTCGCATCGTTACATCCCAGGGCCGAACGGTCGTACCGTTCATCTCGGTGTAATAGATCGTCAGCGTATTGGGAGCGGCTGCGTGCGGCCGCATGAACCACCATCCTGCGCCGATCGCGAGCAGGAGCAGAACGACGATCGGAATCGCATAATTCGGCCGCGATTTCGGAGCGGAGCGATGGCCGCTGCGACGGATCTCGCTCACTACATGGACCCGCGCGCGAGGGTAATACCCAGCGAGAAGGTTCCCAGCGCCAACAGCAACCCAAGGATCGAGAGCACGATAGCGAGCCCTTCCTTGCCTGGGCGTTCGCCGATCCGACGCGCGAAAATATAAGCAACCATCGCCGCGAGCGCGCCGCCGATGTGGAACCAGATCACCGAACTGCTCGGATGATAGACCCCCGCGACGATGAGCCCGACGAGAAATTGGAGACCGGTTACCGCGACCATCACGCGGCGACCCATCGTGTTCCAACTAAAGACGAGGGCGCAGAGAATCACCAGCGCGGCGACGATGAAGTGGGCATCGAGTACGTATTGAGACATTATGCGTACACCGTTAACGTCGGCACGGGGGCAATCCTCTCGCTATCGAGCGCTAACGCACGGCGACCGTGAGAAAGACCGTCACGCCATAGAAGAACGTGCCGCGCGCATCGGCCGCGAGTAATCCACGCACCCAGGCATCCGCTTCGGCACGATCGAGACGGCCGCTCTGAATTGCCGCCGCGATCGCCGATTCCAGCACGAAGGCATAGGCATGCGCGAACGAGAGCGAGGTGACGAACGGACGCGAGTCGATCTGCGCGAAGCCGGCGCCGACGAAGTGCTCGCGATGGCGCCTTCCGGCCCAACCATCGGCGAGCGAATCGGCGAACGCATCGACGATCGTGCGCGTGGTAGCGCGATCGCCTCCGGCGACGACGATGCTTTGCCAGTCTTGATCGATCGCCAGCAACGAACCGCCGGGAGCGAGCACGCGGTGCATCTCCTTCACGGCGGCTAGCGGATCGGCGAGATGCTGTAGCAATCGCTCGGCGCGTACCGCATCGAAGGAGGCATCGGGAAAAGTTAAGCTCTCTGCACTCGCGGTTATAAAACGTGCGTTCGGCGGAACGCCGCGAGCGATCGCCGCCGCGATCAGCGCCTCGTTCGCGTCGAGGCCGACCACCATGCCGTCGGCACCGACGCGTGCGGCGATCGCTCGCACGTCATCGCCGACGCCGCAGCCGCAATCGAGCACGCGCGAATTCAGTACGATGCCCTGCATGGCGAAGGTTGCATCTTTTGCTTGCGCGCCGAGTTGCGCTACGGCATCGAGATAGCGTATCTGCTCGGCGGCATCGCCGGCCGCTCCGACGGAAAAATCGGTTACGTCGCTCATCGCGTCTCGGCGAGCGTTACCGAGCATTGCATCGTCATCGTCACGAATCCGTCGCGGGCGAATCGTTGGAAGAGCGCATCGAGATCTTCGTGCAAGCTGCGGGCCGCCTCACCTTCGTGCGGAAGATACGAGGTGCTGCCTGCGCGCGCGAAGAGGGCGGCGCGGTCGAGCCGCTGTTCGTTTGCAAACGGTGCAAAACGTACGCGTTTCCAACCTTCGAAGGTGAGAAAGGTCATGCGCCCATCGGCGCGACGCGCTTCGCTTTCGTCGGTTGCGTAGGTACGCACGATCTCGCCGTAGGCCGCCGTAAAAGCGTCGCGTTCGTCGCGTTCGTTATAGAGTAACGCAGCACGTCGGCCGGGGCGAAGAATGC
>JAKBCP010000009.1 GCA_021807645.1 bacterium | reverse complement strand
GCTCGCGGTGAAGGCCTACGTGGTCGGCCTTGGAATCGCAATGGCCAGTGCGGCGATCCCCGCCATCGATGCATCGCGAACGCCGCCGGCATCGGCGATGCGCGAACGCGGCGTCAGCGAACGCGGGCTCGGGAAGATGCTGCCGCTCTCGCTTGCAGCGGCGCTGCTCTTCCTGGCGGCGGCGTGGGGCGCGGCGAAAATGCCGGCGGTCGGGAACGGGATTCCGCTCTTCGGCTATCTCGCCGGGGCGCTCTGCATCGCCGGTATCTCGGCGCTGGCGCCCGCGGGGGTGCTGCTCGCGGCATCGCTCCTTCGTTCGCTTGCGGGCGAACGAGCGGTTGCGGGATTAGCGGTGGGATTTTTGCGCGGCTCGACGCGCAGGTACGCCGTTGCGGTTGCTACGCTCGCTACGGCCGTGGGCATGATGCTCTCGATTGGGATTCTCGTCGCCTCCTTTCGCACGACCGTCGCCCAGTGGGCGTACTCGGCGTTGCCGGCGGATCTCTACGTGACCCCGGTCGGTCTCAGCGATGCTTCGTCGCGTGGTGGATTTTCCGGAAGCGTCGCGCAGAAGATCGCAGCTCTTCCGGGCGTTCGCGCCGTCGACGATATTCGCGGATTCTCGGTCATCGTTCGTGGCGATATCGCTCAGCTCGAGGCGACGAATTTGGCGTCCTTTACCAATCGTCGGAAGCTGCCGTTTGTTGAGGCCCCGCCACCACGTCGGCTCGGAGCGTTGATGCACGACCGCAATGCCGTTGCCATCAGCGAACCCTTCGCCGTTCATTATGGCATGCGGGTCGGCGATCGCTTTCATCTCAATACGCCTTCAGGGCGGGTCGAGCTGCGCGTCGTAGCGCTCTATAACGACTATTCGACCGGTGGAGGAACATTTTTGATGGATGCCGCGACGTTCCGCCGTCTCTATAAAGATGACACCCTCGATTCACTCGCGGTTTACGCGCGTCGGGGCGCATCGCTCGATAGACTGCGGTACCGCATCTACCGTGCCCTAGCGCCGCTGCGCGCACGAGTTGAAAGCAACCGCGAACTCCGTGGTTTCGCGCTTGGTGTCTTCGACCGGACGTTTGCGATCACCGGGGCGCTCTATGCAATCGGCACGTTGATTGCCATATTAGGAACGGTCGGCACGCTCGTCGCGCTCGTTATCGAACGCCGGAGGGAGATCGCTCTCGCACGCTATCTCGGCCTTCCACGCGCCGGCGTGGTGCGAACCGTCCTCCTCCAAGCGTTGGCGATCGGCACGATAGCAGCGCTGCTCGGTACCGCACTCGGAGTATTGCTTGGGCGCGATCTGATCTTCGTCATTAATCGGCAGAGCTTCGGCTGGTTGATCGGCTGGAGCGCACCCGCGGAACTCTTCGTGCAGTCGGCGCTCTTAGTGATCGTCACGGCGCTCGCCGCCGCGCTCTACCCCGCGAAGCTCGCAGCCGAGATACGAACCCTGGAGGCGCTTCGCGTTGAATAAGTTGCCGTCGCTCGCTCGCTCGCTCCTGACGGTTGCAGCGCTGGTCGCTTTCCAAGCCCTGCCGGCTGCGGGAACGCAAACGTGGCAGATCGCCCGCACTCCCTATCGTTTCGTTTTTCCGCGCGATCACTTCGCACACGATAACTATCGTACGGAGTGGTGGTATTTCACGGGACATCTGCGTGCAAGTAATGGACGGCGATATGGGTTTGAATTAACCTTCTTTCGTGTCGGCTTGCGCCCCCATCCATATCGCGTCCAACCGGGGCGAAGTGCGTGGCACGGGGCCCAGCTCTATTCGGCGCATTTCGCGATTACGGATATCCACGGAAAGCACTTTTTCTATTCCGAGACCTCCGCGCGCGACGCACTGGGGATGGGCTATGCGTCGCAGCGACGCCTTCTCGTGCGCGTGAATGGTTGGTCGCTCCGCGGCACGTCGGCGATAGAACCCACGATGCTCCTGCAGGCGGCGGCTCATGGTGACGCGATCGATCTTCGCGTCGCACCGGAGAAAGCGCCGGTCGTCGAGGGCCGGGGCGGAATCTCGCGCAAGGGCGCCTGTGCGAGCTGTGCTTCGCACTATTATTCGTTCACGCGCTTGCGAGCCTCCGGCACGCTCCGCATCGACGGCCGCACGGAGCGCGTCGGCGGCATCGCGTGGATGGATCACGAGTACGGCTCGGACGAACTTTCGGCCGGTCAGATCGGGTGGGATTGGTTTTCGATTCAACTCCGCGACGGTCGCGAGATCATGCTGTACCGATTACGCGAAAAAGACGGAGCGACGACGCCGCAGTCATCGGGAACGCTCGTGGCGCGCGACGGGAAGCCGTCGTATCTGACGCTTCATGATTTTCAGATCTCGGCAACGGGAGCTTGGCGCAGCCCGCAAACGCACGCCCGCTATCCGTCGGGGTGGATCGTTCGCGTCGCGGGTATAGCCGCGCCGCTGCGATTGATTCCGGTTCTCAAAAACCAGGAGCTCGTCGGTAGGCAGGCGACCTATTGGGAGGGCGCGGTGCGGGTCTTCGATGCACGCACCGGGCGTCGACTCGGGCAAGGCTACGTCGAACTGACCGGCTACGCAGGAGCGATATCGCTCTAGGCGTCACCACGCCCAAGCCCCTGGAGGGCGGAATTTTCCCGCAAACGTGCGAAAGTGTGCGATCGTTATGACGACAGCAGCTACGCTCTCAGGCGCGGATTTAGGGCTCTTTATGGCGCTCGCGCCGTTAACCCTCGGGTTGATTATCTATCTGGTCGCCTACACGGCCAAGCGGGGTGAAGGTTCGATCGTTCCGCCCTTGGGCCAGAGCTTTGCCTGCGCGAAATGCGGGAAGCGCAACGTGCGCGAACATATGGTGCCGGCAAAATTCGAAGGCGCAGTCGCTTGGTACTGCGACCACTGCGCGAAAGATACTACCAGCCGCGCGTCTTGATACGGGAAATAGCCCCGAGAACGTAGGGAATCTCCCAAAGCCCAAAGCGTTCTTGCGCGCCGATCGCCAGCACGTAGCGCTGCGGCGATCCGAGGCCCTTCATCGCGATTTCGATGCGATAACTGCCGGGTGCGAGATGCAGATTCACCGGTGGAGACGAGAGATAATGAATCCCTGAGAAGGGTTCGTAGAATTTCTGAGCGCGCGCGAGCGTTGCTCGCGCGATCGGCGCTCCGGAGGCGGTGGTCAGGGTGGCCACCGGGCGTGCCGGATCTCCGGCGTCGCGTCGTTCTATGAGAAGGTTCCACGGAATCGATGCCGCTTGTTGAAGACGAAAGACATAGCGGTCGTGCTGCCCCGGCGCAAGTCGTCCGTAGAAGGCCCAAGATTTCGTCGGGTCGGCGATGTGAATCGCATGTGCCGAATCGCGCGGCGAGCACGCGAAGCGCGGGTCGTGCGCGCATGCGCGCTGGGCCCCGATATAACCGGAGCCCAGCCACGCAAGCAGGAGGAGCAGCGCGAGCCCGAAGGCCCGTAAAACCCTCCGTCGCGTCATCTACTTTTTACGCGCCATAATTTTGGCGAGCATGTTCGGGACGCCCTTGATACGCACGAGGTGCGGATAACGTGGGCCGCCGTTGTAGTTGACGTTCACCGAATTGAAGTAGCCGTCCGATTCGACGAGGAGCGAGATCGGCTGCTTGTTCTTCTCGGCACGAACGAGCGCGCGCGTGAGGACCTTGCCCGAGAAGGCACGGCCGTCGATCGCGACGATCTTTTCGTGCGGCGAGAGCATCGCCGTCCATGCCGGCGATCCGCGACGAACGTCACCGATGCCGCCGTTCATCGCCAGACGCACGCCCAGCGAATACCATGCGTCAACATAATGGCGCAGCGTTTCGTTTGCTTGGATGAACTTATTCGGTGTCGCGGTGTAGACCAACTTGAAGCCGGTTCGCGCGAGAGCATCGGGGGGTTGTACTGCGACGGAATAGACGTATTTTTGGAAGAATGCATGCCAGTTGTACGGCACGACCTTATTGAGCAGGGCTTCGATTTGTTCGCGGTTGTAGAGCTTCGTGATCGGGCCGGTGTTCGGAGGCCCGGCGTACAGATGAAGGAAGGTGTCGAGCGATTTCGTTCCGTGTGATTTTTCCCGAATAATCGAATCGACATCGAGCCAGAGCAACTCACCCTCGGTATAGAAATCTCCCGCCGTGCGACGCAACGAGGTGTAGTCGCCGTACGATTGATAGAGGTAGGGAGCCGAGGTGGTGAGATCGATGATCGGGCGATAATCGCGTCCGGGCTCGTTCGCCATGCTTGCATAGATGCTCGCGAGATATTCCGGGTACTCCGACGTCTTACGAATCCCCATGCGGAACGAGAGCAGGTCGCCGAGGTATTGATTCATGCCCTCGTAGACCCAGAGCAGTTCGGTGCGCTCGGGGATCTGGAAGTTCGGCTGATAGAGATCGAAGGGGCGGCGATATTTGCCGTTCCAGGAGTGCGAAAACTCATGCGTGAGCAAGTCGCCGGCGGCAAATTGCTCCATCGGGTTGGTCATGAAGTCTTCGGGAGCGCGGTCGTCGCTCGATTGATGGTGCTCGATCCCCTGGAAGCCGATTTTGTTGCTGAGGGTCAGGAGCGAATGATAGACGTACCAGTGGCGCGCGCCGTAGAGCGCGAGCGCTTGCGGCGTCATGCGCTTGTATTCTTTGATGAGTTTGTTCGAGAAATCGAGGTCTTCGGGGTGATCGGCGAATGCATCGAGCACTTGTTTTGCCGTTCCGTGCTGCCAAAGAACGATCTTTCGAACGTATTGTCCCATGTCCAGCGGCGTGTCGACGATGAAGGCCAACGTTACCGGCTTGAAGTTAATCTGCTGGCCGGAGCGCGATGCGACCGGCATCGAACTGCCGTAATGCCAACCCTGCGGAAGGATAATCGACGATTTTACGATGACGTCGCGATTGTTGGTGTTGTTCTGATAGAGAATGTCGCGGTTCCAATTCACGATGGCGAGTTTGCTCGTGCCCATCATGTCGCCGGGCGAGTTCAGGATTTCGCGGAACGTTACATCGACGGCGTTAGCGCCGGCGGGGACGGCAATGTGAAATGCATACATATTGACGAGGTCGCGACGCCACGCAACCTTCTTGCCGTTGACGCGAACCGAGAGCATATCGAGATCGCCGATCGGTCCGGTGGGCCCGTGTTCGCCGGGAATCCACTTGGGGTAGACGATTGTGAACGTGCCCGGACGGGCGGGGATATGGAGGTGGGCGATCATAATGCCGCGCGGTGCTTCGCGGGCATCGAGCAGCAGCGTTTCCGGATTGCTCGCAGTCGCGAGCGAGGGAACCAACTGCGGTGTCGCTGCGGCGCCGATATGCGGAGCAAGCGTTATGAACGCTGCTGCTGCAAGCGCCGTCATCGTTCGACGGATCATTCGTTCTCCTTCGTTTTTATGTGATCGTGAGCGGGGTGAGACGTAGCGGTCAAGAAAAGTCGTGCGGTTAGACCTGCACGACTTCGGTGATCTCCGGGACTTCGGCGGTAACGATCGCTTCGATCGCTCCTTTGAGCGTTAGGTGCGAGGCCGGGCAGCCGCCGCACGCCCCGAGCATCTGCACGAAGGCGACCGAGCCGTCGATCCGTACGAGCCAGACCTCGCCGCCGTCGGCGGCGATTCCCGGTCGCACCTTGTCGAGTGCCGCGTTGACGCGTTCGGCAAGCTCGGTCGTCGTTTCATGCATAATACGTCCTTAACCATTCGTGCTCGGCCGTCAGTTTCGCTAGCGAGCAAGCGCTATTGGCTATAGCCCTTCATCAGCTCGTGCATGCGCCCAGCCATCGAAAGCGCGTTCTCCCACGGTCGTTGCCACATATTGCGACCGAAGATGAGCCCGACGCACCCGGCCTCCATTGCGATTTGCGCCTTGTGAATCGTCGCTTCGTCGCCCATTTTGCTGCCTCCCGAGACCAAAACCAAGGTGCGCCCGGCCGAGCGAACGACGCGGCGCAGGCCTTCGAGATCGTCGAACGCAAGCGCGTTGTAGGGTTTCGGCGACTTTGCGGCTGCTTCGGGCTCCCATTTCGGTTCGTTGAGCTTGACGATATCCGCCCCGACCTCACAGGCGACCCGGGCCGCGTAATCGATTGCATAGAGCGAATCGACGCCGCCCTTTGCCTTCACTGCGCTTCCGCGCGGATAGGACCAGACGATCAGCGGCATGCCGTAACGTTCGCATTCGCGGCGCACTTCGTTACATTGCGCGATATCGACATCTTGCGAGGGGCTGCCGACGTAGAGCGTATAGCCCACGGCATCCGCTCCAAGGCGCACCGCGTCTTCGACGCCGGAGGTGAGCGACGAGAACGCTTCGTCGTCGGGGGGGAGATTGGTCTTCCCGTTTACTTTGAGTACCAGCGGAACGCGTCCGGCGTAGTGGCGGTGGTACTTTTCCGCCAGGCCGACGTGCAACGCGATGCCCGAGAATCGCCCATCGACTGCGAGGCGGTAGATCCAATCGGTATCGAGCGAATCGGGGTTGTCGAAGAAGTCGATCGGGCCGTGCTCGAGGCCCTGGTCGATCGGCAGGATCATCAGCGTGCCGTTCGCGGGGCCATGCTCGTACATCAGCCGGTGGAGACGGGCGCGTTTGCCCGTGGAGAGGTTCATGTCGTCGAAAGTAGGACGACGAGTCGGTGTAGGCATGGGGCCGGGGCTTCGTCCGGCCGAAGGCCCGCCCCTATGCCCGGCGCCGGGACGAGGAAGGGCGCGCCGGGAGCGATAAACGCCTGGTGCGATGTCATCCCCCACAACTATAGGTTTTATCGGGCTCGGCGCTATGGGCGAGCCGATGGCCCATGCCTTGCTGCGTTCGGGCTTTTCCGTCGTTGCCTCGGCGCATCGAAACCGTGCTCCGCTCGAGCGGCTCGCAGCAGCCGGCGCGCGTGCCGTTGCGCACCCGGGCGCCGTGGCAGCCGAGAGCGAGATCGTCGTGTTGTGCGTCCCCGACGCGCCGCAGGTTGAAGACGCGCTGTTTGCCGATCGCGGCGTCGTCGATGGATTGCGCGAAGGAAGTATCGTCGTCGATATGTCGACGATCTCACCGGTCGCATCGCGCCGCTTCGCCGAACGGCTCGCGCAGCGCGGCATCGGCTTCGTCGACGCGCCCGTCAGCGGTGGGCCGATGCGCGCGCAGAGCGGCACGTTAACGATTATGGTCGGCGCGAGCGAGGAGCATTTTGCGCGCGTACGCGCGGTGCTCGAGGCGATGGGAACGCCTCACCACCTCGGCCCGGTCGGGATGGGCGAGACGGTAAAACTCGTGAACCAGATCGCGATCGGCAGCATAATGATCGCCAACGCCGAAGCGTTGATGTTCGCGCGGAAGGCGGGAGCCGATCTCGACGCGGTGCGCGAGGTTCTCAAAAGCGCGACTGCTTCGAATTACGTACTCGAACAGTGGATTCCCAAGACGTGGCTGGGAGCCGGATTCGACGGAGGGTTCGCGATGGATTTACTACGCAAAGATCTCGCAGCGGCGCTCGATGCCGCGCGTTCGATGGGGCACCCCATGCCGCAGGCCGCTCTCGCACATCAGCTCTACACGCTGCAATCCGAGACCGACGGCAAGCGCGATTATACGGCGATAGCGAAACTCTACGGAGCGCAGGAGCCCTGATGATGCAACGGACATTTACGAAGCAGGCCGACTTCGATAAGAAAATCCTCGTCGTCGACGACGAGTCGGCGATTTTGCAGACCCTTCGCTTCAACCTGGAGCGGAGCGGTTATCGCGTCGTGACCGCCGGCGATGGGCGCACCGCCGTCTCGCTGGCGCAACGCGAGGAGCCCGACCTGGTCGTGCTCGATATCATGCTGCCGGTGCTCGACGGCGTCGAAGCGTGCAAGGAAATTCGCAAATTCTCAACGGTGCCGATCATCATGCTCACCGCGAAAGATCAAGAGATCGACAAAGTTCTCGCGCTCGAACTCGGCGCCGACGATTACGTGACCAAGCCCTTCGCCCTGCATGAATTTCTCGCGCGAGTCAAGGCGCGCTTGCGGCGCGGCGGCCCGTTGGTGGTCGGCCCCGATGAAACGCTCACGCTCGGCGAAATTACGCTCGATCCCTCACGACAGCGTTTGGTGGTGCGCGGAGAAGAAGTCGCGCTCGCCCCGAAAGAATTTAGCCTGCTGCGCCTGCTGATGGAGAACCACGGTCGCGTCGTTACGCGACAGACGTTGCTCGATAAAGTCTGGGGCTACGACTTCGACGGCGAGCATCAGACGATCAGCGTGCACGTGCGGTGGCTGCGCGAAAAAATCGAAGTCGATTCGCGGAATCCTCGCCACATCGTTACCGTCCGCAGCCGCGGATACATGTTCCGCGGGTAACGCTCGATGTCGATCGCCGCGATCGCTGCGGCGATCGCTCTCGTTGCGGGCTTTGCCGCTGGGTGGTGGCTTCGCGGTGCGCGACGCTCGCGCGACGAACTCGTCGTTCCCGCCGTCGAGGGAGTAGAGCCCGAACGCGCTCCGCTACTGCGCGATCTTCGCCGTATCCTCAACCGGCTTCCGCTGGGCGTGGTGCTCGTCGACGAGCATCTGCGCATTGCGTTTGCAAATAGATCGTCGGCGAGAATTTTTCGCTTCAACCGTAAGGGTGCGGTCGGCGAGCATATCTTGCGCGCGATACCCAACGTAGCGATCGAGCGACGGACGCTCGATGCGCTTCAGGGCGAGGCATCCTTCGAAACGCTACAACTTGGCGAGCCCGGGCGTCAGCGCACGTTCGCTATCTCTGCAACGCCGCTGCCGCCTGATGCGCGTGGGCCGCGGGGCGTCGTGCTCGTGGCGATCGATCGTACCGAAGTCGCGCGATTGGAGCGAGCCCGAACCGAATTCCTCAGTAACGTTTCGCATGAATTACGAACGCCGCTCTCCTCGATTCGCCTGATGATCGAGACGGTGCTCGATTCCGGCGACGCTGAAGCAAGCGCGCTCTTCCTCCCGCAGGCGCTCGCGCAGGTCGACCGGCTCACCGAGTTGGTCGCTCGTTTTCTCGAGCAGGCGAGTACGGAATCGGGGCATATCCGCCTGCGTCTCCGCGAAATCGATCTCGAGGAGCTCGCACGTTCGATCGTGGCGAGCTTCGAGCCGGCCGCGCTCGGGAAGGGCATCAACCTCGAGGTGAAGGCGCTCCGTCCGGTGCGCTTGGAGGCCGATCCCGACCGGCTCGCCCAAGTATTCGTCAATCTCATCGATAATGCGCTGCGGCATACGCCATCGGGCGGCGAGATCGCCGTCGAGATCGATGCGGAGGGCTCCGATGCGTTGCTGCGCGTGCGCGACAGCGGGGATGGGATACCATATCGCAGCCTCCCGCATATCTTCGAGCGGTTCTACGTCGGTGATCCCTCGCGCGCCCGGGAGGGCGAGCACGGCGGCGCCGGCCTGGGACTCGCGATCGTTAAGGGAATCGTCGAGGCGCATCGCGGCAGCATTGCCGCCGAGTCGATGCTGGGGCACGGCGCGACGTTTGTCGTGCGGCTGCCGATCCTTCGCGTCGCCCGCGATTAGGCCCGAAGCTCGGTTTTTAATCGAGTCATAACGCGGAATTTCGCCCCTCGGCGTCGCATAAAGTACGGAGAGCAGGAGAGCATATGATTCCGACGATGTCGCCGGTCGACGTGCGCGACGAGCGCGCCGAGAAGTTGATCGTTCAAAACGTGGACGTTTATTACGGGCAGTTCCATGCCATGAAGAATGCTTCGCTCGGCGTCGCCGAGCATTGCGTCATGGCGCTGATCGGGCCGTCGGGATGCGGAAAATCGACCTTTCTTCGCGCCCTCAATCGCATGCACGACCTGACGCCGGGCGCGCGTGTCGAGGGCGGGGTGTTGCTCGACGGCGAGAACATCTACGCGCCCGACGTCGACCCGGTCTCCATCCGGCATCGCATCGGCATGGTTTTTCAGCGACCGAACCCCTTCCCGAAAACGGTCTTCGAGAACGTCGTCTATGGGCCGCGCATCCACGGCGAGAAGCGGCGCGAACACCTGCTGGAGATCGCGGAGCGCTCGTTGCGCAGCGCCGCGCTCTGGGATGAAGTGAAGGATCGGCTCGATCGGCCGGCGCTCCAACTCTCGGGAGGGCAGCAGCAGCGCCTCTGTATCGCCCGATGCCTCGCCGTCGACCCCGAGGTCATTCTGATGGACGAGCCCGCCTCGGCGCTCGACCCGATCGCGACCAGTAAGATCGAGGATCTCATCGAGGATCTCAAGCGGGAGTACACCGTCGTCATCGTCACCCACTCCATGCAGCAGGCGGCCCGCATCAGCGATCACACGACGTTTTTTCTCTCCGGGGAGCTCATCGAGAGCGGCACCACCTCCGATATCTTTACGAAGCCGAAGGACAAGCGGACCGAAGATTACATTACCGGCCGCTACGGCTAGAGACACGAGGATTCGGCCGCAACTTCCGCCTCTATAAGGGTGTCCAAGCGGCCTAGAGGTCGGCCTGTTAAGGTACCCTTAACGTTGCCGGGCTAGACTCGGAGCCGGAGCCTCAAATACACCAATCACAGGGGATTATTCATGAAGATGATTCAGCGCTTCGGCGCGGCCCTTGCGATGCTTCTCATGGTGGCAACTTCTTTCGCGTCGGCGGCAACGCAGGACACACCGGCAAAGAAGAAGATCGTCGCACAAGAGAGCGCATCCAAGAAGCCCGTCAGCCGCTTTTCGTACAAAGGCTACGTCCGTAGCTATTATTTCACGCGCCAGAACGCAAGTGCGACCCAAAAAGGGCCGAACCAAGCGGCCTGGAACACGGGCATCAGCTTGCATGGCGAGTATAACGCCGGCGGCGGTTTCACGTTGGGAGCGACGTATTTCTACGCCAACCCGCTCAACGGCAACTGTTCGCAGGCCGCGAACTACCAGCCCTCGCCGGGCAACGCGTGCACTCCGGCACCGCCGGGAATCGCTGCCGACAACACGCTCCCCGATTTCCAGATGAGCACGCTTTACGAAGCGTACGTCAAGTATCAGGGGCATGGATTCGGCGCGACGCTGGGTAACCAAGTCTTCAATTCGCCGTGGGCGAATAGCTCGGATTCGCGTCTGAAACCGGTCGCCTTCCAAGGCGGCGACGTTACCTACAAGCTCAACAAAAACTGGAACCTCGAGGGCGCGATCTTTTCGAAGTTCGAAGGACGCGCGCAGTCGGCATTCGATAACTCGACCTTGCTGACCGGCTATTACGTCGACGCACCCTCGTTGGCATCTGAAGGGAATATCTTCAACCCGAACGGCAAACCCAAT
>JAKBCP010000280.1 GCA_021807645.1 bacterium | reverse complement strand
CGCCGTCTCGGTCGTCGCGGTCGTTGCCTTCGCCGCCGACCAATACACCAAACGGCTGGTGCAGCATGCGCTGCTTCCCAATGAAAGCCGCGTCGCGATCCCGCACTTGCTTCGCTGGACCTACGAACGCAACTATCACGGCGCCTTCGGGCTTTTCGGAAGCAACGCGACGTTGCTCGTCGCGATGGCGCTGCTCGTGCTGGTGCTCTTCTGGATCAGTTTTCGCGAAGCGGCGGCGCAGTCGCGGCTCGTGCGGTTGGCCTTCGGGCTCATCGTCGGCGGCGCGATCGGGAATATCGTCGATCGGATTCATTTCGGCTACGTCGTCGATTTCATCGATTTTTACCGCTGGTGGCCGAATATTTTCAACGTCGGCGATTCTTGCGTGACGGTCGGCGTCGTGCTGCTTCTCCTATCGAGCCTTCTTGCGTCACGTCGTCGCACCTGAAGAGGCGGGCTCTCGCCTCGACGTTACCGTCGCGCGGCACGCCGCCGCGCCGCGTTCGCGAGTAGCCGAGGCGATCCGTCAGGGCGACGTGCGCGTCAACGGCGAACCCGCCCGGGCGAGCCGCCAACTCGCCGAAGGTGATCTCGTCGAATACGAACTCGCCGAGGTCGCACCGCTCGTCGCAACGCCGGAACGTATCGATCTCGCGATCGTGTACGAAGACGAAGACGTGCTCGTCGTCGATAAGCCCGCCGGGATGGTCACCCATCCGGCCCACGGCACGCGCAGCGGAACGCTGGTGAATGCGTTACTCGGCTATCTCGGCACCCTTCCCGGCGATGCGCTGCGCCCCGGGCTCGTCCATCGCCTCGACCGCGATACCTCGGGGCTGCTCGTCATCGCAAAAACCCCCGAGGCGCTCTCGGGTTTAGGCATCGCGATGAAGGCGCGCAGAATTTCGCGCGAGTATCTCGGGTTGGTGCACGGCTCGCCGGAGTTCGATCGCGGGACGCTCGACGGAGCGATCGGACGCGAGCCGCACAACCGCTTGAAATATATCGTCACGCGCGAGGGGCGCCGCGCGATCACGCATTACGAAGTCGTCGAGCGTTTTGCGCGCCACAGCGAACTGCGTTTCCGTCTCGAGACCGGGCGCACGCACCAGATTCGCGTGCACTGCGCCGCGATGCATCATCCGATCTACAACGATCCGGTCTACGGGCGCAGCGTTCCCGGCTCGCCGCTGCCCGGGCAAGCGCTCCACGCGTGGCGTTTGGCGTTCGCCCATCCGCGCACGCACGTCGAACTTGCATTCGAAGCGGCGCCGCCGCCGGCGTACGCGAACGTTCGCGCGCTGCTCGCCGCACGCGAAGCGTGAGCGGCTTCGAACTTCTCGCCCGCTCCGGCAGCGCGCGCCGCGCGCGCTTGGAACTCGCGCATGGAGTCGTAGAGACGCCGACCTTCATGCCGGTCGGGACGGCGGCGACCGTGAAAGGGCTGCAACCGCGCGAACTCCGCGAATCCGGCACGCAGATTTTGTTAGCGAACGCCTACCATCTCCGTCTGCGCCCAGGGCGCGAGACGATCCTCGCCGCCGGCGGCCTCCATCGCTTCATGGCCTGGGATGGACCGATCCTCACCGATTCCGGCGGATTTCAGGTCTTCTCGTTACAAGATCGCCGTACGCTCGATCCCGACGGCGTGACATTTAAATCGCATCTCGACGGGAGCACGCATCGCTTCACCCCCGAGGATACCGTCGAGTTTCAGGAAGCGATCGGCGTCGATATCGCGATGCAACTCGATGTCTGCGTGAAGTTGCCGGCGAGCGGCGAGGAACTCGCAGCCGCCGTCGAGATGACGACCGCGTGGGCGCAGCGCGGCGCTCGAGCGCGACGCGCAATCGAGCGCACGCATCTCTTCGCCATCGTGCAAGGCGGGCTCGACGAGCGGCTTCGCGCGCGCAGCGCGCAAGAGCTCGTCGCCCTCGATCTTCCCGGCTACGCAATCGGCGGGCTCTCGGTCGGTGAGACGCGCGAAGAGATGGAGCGCATGGCGCGCTTCACCGCCGATTTACTGCCCGCCGAGAAGCCCCGCTATATCATGGGAATCGGCACCGTCGCCGATATTGCAGTCGCCGTCGACTGCGGCATCGATATGTTCGATTGCGTCTATCCGACCCGTTGCGGGCGTAACGCGCGGGCGATGACGCGTTCCGGAGAATTCAATATCCGCAACGCGGCCTATATTCGCGATTTCTCACCGGTCGATCCGCGCTGCAGTTGCATGGTCTGCACGACCTATACGCGCGCCTACCTCTGCCATCTCTTTCGCGCCGGCGAGATGCTCGGCCCGCAGTTACTCTCGTACCACAACGTCGCGCTGCTTCACGGGCTCATGGCCGAAGCGCGCGCCGCGATCGAGCGCGGCACCTGGCCCGCATGGCGCGACGCGCTCTTCGCCGAGCTTACGCGCTCGCGCTGATCGCGAGCTCGCAATCGTCGCAGATCGCCCCGCGCGCATCGCCTTCGCGTAGGTCGCGGAACTTCCAGCAGCGCGCGCATTTCGCTCCGCTCGCCGACGAGATCGTCAGGCGCGGGATCTGCGC
>JAKBCP010000279.1 GCA_021807645.1 bacterium | reverse complement strand
ATCTCTTTACCGGAGCCTCGGTGCATCACGGCCCGCAAATCGGCGGGCTCGGCGGCGGCGTCGATTTTCGCACGCTCGAGCCGACGCTCTCGTGGCAGAGCGAAGGCAGCATCTCGACCGGGAGCAACGGGCGCAATAATGAGTCGCTCGGGCTCAGCGGTTCGATCGGGAATCTCGGGATCGCCGCGATGAGCACGACGCGCACGAGCCCAAGCCTCGCCGACGGCATGCGCTACCTCGATGCCAGCGGTCTCGATTACGTCCACGACGGTGGAATGTGGGTCGCGGGCGATCTGCTGAAGGCGAATCTACGCTTGCCGGGGGATCAAACGTTGGCCGCGAGTTTCATCAACTCCACGCGCAGCATCGGCTTGCTCTGCCTGCGCGTGAGCGCGGCCTTGCCCTGCGGCTATGGCCCCGGCAATAACGTCTCGGGAAGCTTTTCGCTCTACTCCCTGGGCGATCAACTTTTGACCGGGGCGACGGCGATCTCGGCAACGCTCTATGGAACCGTCGGTAGCAATCTCTTCGATCTGCGCAACCGCTATATCGATGGCGTCGCCGCTCCGGCGGGGAGCAGCATGCAGATGCGTTCGACCGGATTCACCGTCTCGGCGGAGCTCCCGGCGATGCGCCGACATACCTTCTCGATCCTCGCCTACGATACGAACTCATCGCAGGTATCGACGCCGTTAGTGGCGAGCAACGCCGCATTTTACAGCTCGCAACAGCAAGGAAGTTATGGAGCCCTCCAACTCAACGACCGGATCCGCGCAAACGATAAACTCTCGTGGAACGCGTCGCTGGGGCTGACGCATGCGAGCTATAGCGGCGGAAGTGCGCTGGGAAGCCTCGGGGCGAGCTGGCGAGCCGACGCAAACGATAGCTACGCGCTGAGCTATGCGCTCTCCGGCAGCGCTCCGAATTTCGGTCGGAACCGCGCGTTGAGCGACCCGGCTTCGATACAGTTCGATTGCGCGGGGACGCAAACGGTCGGCTACGGATCGGCTCCGGGCGACCAACCCGGGACGAGTTCCTCGTCATCGCTCAATGCAAGCATCACGCATCGCTTCGCACGTAGCGCGCTCTCGCTTGCGCTCTATCGCCAGGTGCAGAGCGGCGTCGTGTTGCCGACGCAAGTCAACGGCAGCGTTCTGCTCGCCGACGGCACGATCTCCCCCAGTTATCTTACGCAAATCCAGGGCATCTATGCCTCGCAGGCGGGCTGCGGAGCAGGCGCGCCGCCGATCGCGGCTACCCAGCTTTATTTTTCGACGCCGGTCGGCGGCGTGACGCGCATCTACTCCGGGGCCGATCTCACCGGCTTCTTCCAGCTCGGCAACCTGGTCGCCGAACCGTTCTTCGATATCACCTCGACGACGTTGCAGTCGAATGATCCGCGGATCGACAACCCGTTCGCAATCGCGATCCCCGGGGCACAGGCTCCCAACGTGCCTTTACATCGAGCGGGCTTGACGCTCGATTACAAAGCGCCGCATTCGGCGGTGGAATGGCTCGCCGACGCGCAATATACCAGTGCGAATAATCCGAATAATCTTCCGGCGTACACCACCTACGATGCTGCGGCAAACGTCCTGTTTTCGCGCGGAACGTTGACGATCGCCGCGAGCAATATCGGCAACGCCTATGCTGGAATTTTCGCGAGTTCGCAATATGCGGTTCCCTACACGACCCTCGGCGACACCGAGGTTCCGACGATCGCGCGCCCACTCGCTCCGCGCGCCTATAGCGTTACCTACTCATTCGCCGTTGGGCGCCATGCCGTCGTGACGGCTCCGCAGCTCGCACACGGGCCGCCGCATGGCCGCGGCCCCTTCGCTCGTTTTAGCGCCTTGCCGAGCGCGCCGCCGAGCGACCCCTTCGCGCTGCAAGCCTCGCGTTTCTGCACCCCGGATCGCGCGCGCGTTGCTCGCACGCTACTCGATGCGTTGAAGGTGCAGGCGTCGCACGCCGATGCTGCACGCCGCGCATCGAGCAGCGCGCCCGTTCTGCTCGTCGCTCCCGCCGGCGTTACGTTCACCTACCATCCACTCGCTCAAGGATACGCCATCACCGTGGCGCCCTCGCAAATCGACGAAATCCGCGCCCTCTTCACCTGTGCGACGATCCACGTCACCGATGCGACGACGGCGGCGGCGAAGGGGCTCTTTGTTGCCGCACCGACCGGATTCTTTCGCCCCGAGATCAGCTTTTCGCCGCAGGTCGGGCTCTATTTCGTCCGTCGGCCACCTCAGCCCGGGCGCGAGAATTTCCGCGTCTTCACCCTTGCCGCGAAGCCGCCGAAGGATCCGTTTGCGATCGTCGGCGGCCCTGCGTGCACGACGGCAACGCGCGATGTCGCGGTGCAGAGCCTCGACGATCTACGCGCACATTTTCAGCATGCGCTCCCCTCGGCGCGCTGGAAGGTCGTGACGAACGGTACCGGTGCGCGTGCGTGGTTTGCATTGACGCCGAACGATCTCGGTGATTTCGGCGCGTTGATGGCCTGCGCGCACGTATCGGCTGCGACGGCGGCGGACTTGCAGGCGCGCGGCTT
>JAKBCP010000278.1 GCA_021807645.1 bacterium | reverse complement strand
GAGCGCGCTCATTTGCTCCGTGTTCAGGGGGCGCAATTCTTCGAGGATTTGCTTGAGGTCGTCGAGGTAGTCCATGATCCCTATTCTAATCGATGAGCGAGCGCGCGTCGATTTCTCCCTATGGGGCTGGGCTTCGACGCATATAGTAGATGGGAGCCGACGGATTTCATCGGCTCCCATCTTATTGAATTCGCACGGGAATTGCAGCCGTTGGTTCGCCACGGGGCACCATTCTTTCCGACCTCCGCTTGAGGTCTATCACGGTGTCCTCGGAAACGAAACCAGGCCAGGGGAAAGGTGAGGGCAGCGAGCCGCTAAAGGCATCCGGGTCGCCGGGCGACCGGCGCCATCGGGAGAAATATGAGTGGCGCTAGATTCCGCGGATATCTATCCATGAGCCGTACGTCAAGCGACCGAAATGGCGAGTCGGCCAGCGGAGGTCGGGTAAATGCGGGGCATCTTAATAGTTGGTTAAAGCGGAACGAAAGTGAGCTCGTCCGATCACTATCGATGCGAACATCGAGTGCGTAGGCGGAAAGGCCGGCTCTTTCGGCCGTAACCGCGTACCAATCGGGTGGAAGCGACAGGCACACAAAGAAGCCGTCTTTATCTGTGTGCCTCCTGCATGTGGCCGTTGGAGAGATGGCGACAACAAGCGCCTTTGCGACGGGACGCCCCGTCGCGTCACGAACGAAGCCGCGCAGGACGCCGGTTGTACCGGCGAGAGATTCGCCGATACAAACGAGCGCGAGGGACAGAATGAGAGCAGCAGTCCTCATCTGCGTGTAGGTTCCGACACGAGGTTGGTGACGGGGCCGTATCTCTAGCTACAGCCGCTCGTTGCGCCGCATGAATCGCACTTCTCGCACGATCCATTGCGCACCATCGTGAGTTGGCCGCATTCGCTGCACGCATTTCCGGTGTAGCCTTTCGCTTTGGCGGCGTTGACCGCTTCGTGCTGCGGGCGAGCGATCACCGCCGTGCCGAGGCTCTGAGCTCCCGGCGCGGGCGTGCTGAGCGTCGCCGCACCGTAGCTTCCCTGCGGCGCTTCGGGGTGCAGATGCGTGGAGACCGGGTGCAAACGCTCGGCTACGCCGGCCTGGCGCACGTTCGTCGGCCCGGGCTCCTCGGCGAGATACTCTTCCTTGGTTTCGGCGGCATCGACCCCCATCGCGTCCATCTCCATCGAGGGTGCGACGTGCGCGAGATCGTAGCGACCGAGATAGCTCACGGCGAGCTCGCGGAAGACGTAGTCGAGCAGCGAGGTTGCCATCTTGATGTGGTCGTGTCCGGCGACCGGGCCGTTGGGCTCGAAACGCGTGAAGGTAAACGCCTCTACGAACTCTTCGAGCGGCACGCCGTACTGCAAGCCGAGGCTGATCGCAATCGCGAAATTATTCATCAGGGATCGGAAGGCTGCGCCCTCCTTGTGCATGTCGATGAAGATCTCGCCGAGTTGACCGTTCTCGTACTCGCCGGTGCGGAGATAGACTTTATGTCCGCCGACGATCGCTTTCTGCGTGTAGCCGCTGCGCCGTTCGGGCATGCGGCGGCGCTTTGCAATATACCGATAGACGAGCTTTTCGGCGATCTGCACCGGCGTATGATACGGCTGCGTCGGCGCCTCCTCGGCCTCCATTTCGCCGCTGAGATCGTAACTGGCCGCCAGCGGTTGGCTCAACTTCGAGCCGTCGCGATAGAGCGCGACTGCCTTGATCATCTTTTCCCAGCTGTAGCGATACGCTTCCTTGACGTCGGCGATCGTCGCGGTCTGCGGCAGATTGATCGTCTTGGAGATCGCTCCGCTGACGAAAGGCTGCGCCGCCGCCATCATGTCGACGTGGGCGAGCGGGCGAATAAAGCGCGTGCCGTATTTGCCGCACGGCGTCGCGCAATCGAAGACCGGCAAATGCTCGTCTTTGAGATCGGGTGCGCCTTCGAGCGTCATGCGCCCGCAGATATACGCCGAGGCCTCCTCGATCTGCCGATTGCTAAAGCCGAGCCCATCGCGCAGGATCGAGAAACTCCAATCATCGAGTTGCTCGGCGGTGAGCCCAAGCGTCTTCGTGCAGAATTCCTCGCCGAGCACGAACTTGTTGAAGACGAACGGCAATTCGAAAGCCCCGGCAAGCGAGCCTTCGATCTTCGCGATCGTCGCATCGTCGAAACCTTTTGCGCGCAACGTCGCGCGATTGATATGCGGGGCGCCTTCGAACGACGCCGTGCCCTTTGCGTAGGTCTCGATCTTCGCGATCTGCTCCTCGCTGTAACCGAGTTTCCGAAGCGCCGGCGCAACCGATTGGTTGACGATTTTGAAGTAACCGCCACCCGCAAGCTTCTTAAATTTCACCAATGCGAAATCCGGTTCGATGCCGGTGGTGTCGCAATCCATCACCAGGCCTATGGTGCCGGTTGGAGCGATGACGGTGACTTGGGCGTTGCGATAGCCGTGCACTTCGCCGATCGAGAGCGCATCGTCCCACATCTTGCGTGCGAGCGCCCAGGTGCTCTGCGTGAAGAGCGACGGCGCGTGCGTCACCGGCGAGACGCTGAGCCCTTCGTAT
>JAKBCP010000277.1 GCA_021807645.1 bacterium | reverse complement strand
AGCGAGCGAACCAAGCGATCCGCGAGCTGCGCGCCGTCGGACAGAAAGTCGGTCTGCGTCTGACGCTCACGCCGCAGACGATCGCCGATCTCGACGAGATCTTCGATTTCATCGAACGCGAAGGGATCGAGCGCGCGTGCTTCTATCACCTCGTTCCCGCGGGGCGCGGGCGCGCGGCGACCACGCTCGATTTAGAGGCGGCGCGCGGTGCGGTGAGTCGTATTTTCGAGCGCACTCTCGACCTCGCACAGCGCGGCGATCCACGCGAGATTCTCACCGTCGACAATCACGCCGACGCGCCGTTCGCCTACCTCACCCTCGCCGCCGCATCGCCGCAACGCGCGGCAAAAGCGCGCGAGATGCTGCTTTGGAACGGCGGCGCGAGCCACTCGACCGGGCGCGGCATCGGCAATATCGATTTCTACGGCAACGTGCACCCCGATCAATTCATGCAGCAGATCACGCTCGGTAACGTGCGCGAACGCAAATTCAGCGAGATTTGGGAGGATGAGAGCATCGCGACGCTCGCCGAACTGCGCGACCGCTCGGCGAAGGTTAGCGGACGCTGCGCAACCTGCAACTTCTTCGATCTCTGCGGCGGCGGCTTCCGCGCGCGTTCGCTCGGCATGACCGGCGACATGTGGGGCTCCGACCCCGGTTGTTATCTCACCGACGAAGAGATCGCACGGAGCGCCTAGCGCGCAGCGCTTCGCGGAATATCGGGTGCGAGCGCCGGTTCGATCTCGCACTCGAACGTTCGATCCCACGGCAGCGTGATGCGCAGCGCGGCGATATGTTCGTGCGGGGCGAGCGCGGCGAGCAGCCCCGGCGCATACTGCCAGAGCGCTGCACTCGCGAGACGTTGCGTGCGCGCGGCGACCGCGGGCAAAAGATAGGTGTGATCGACGATACCCTCTAACGCGAGCGTGCGTTCGAGATCCGGGCGCACCAATGCGTGAAAGTAGACATCGTCGAGAATACGATCGAACGTAAAAGTTCGATGAGCGCGCCGATTGTAGCTTCCCAAACGGCGCCCGGCTCCTGCGGCGACCGCCTCGGCGAGCGCCGTTCCGACGCTGTTCGCATCGGTATTCCAGGAAGCATAGGCTTCGAGGCGCGCCGCGAGCCCGTCGCGCAGCAAGCGCTGCATGAACGACAGCTCGGCATCATCGTTTCCGTCGAGAAAGGTTAGATCGACGAGCGCAATGCGTCGTTCGCGCGCGAGCGCATCGCGCATCGAAGCGAGAAAGCGACGATCCTCACCGGTCGTCGTATGCGGTACGCGCACGGCAAGGACGATATCGGGGCGTCGCGTCACCTCGCGGCCGCCGACGAGGCGAACGAGCGAGGCGATGGTCGCGCCGATCGGCTCGAATTCCAGCGGATCTTGCACCAGGGCGCCGGACGGCGTCGAATAGCGCACGGCGATACGCGGTGTCCATCGCGCATCGCGCGCCATCGCGTGCGCGACGAGAACCATCCCTAACTCATCTGCACCCGGTTCGATCGAAGATTGCCTCGGCGAGAGATCGCGCCGCTCCATCGTTTCGAGCTGCGCGATTTCGGGGATGTGGAGCCCGACAACGCCTGCGTCGTCTTGCCCGATGACCAGGCGATCGATCGTACCGGCGGCAGTTGCGAGCAAGAGCGCGCGATCGAGCGCGAGGTTGCGGGCGCGCACCGCAAGATATTCATCGAGCGCGGGGCCGGCGAGCGCGCGCAGGCGGGCGGCATACGCCTCATCTCTTGGCGGCAGCGGGTCGGGAAGGTTTGCGTAACGCTGAATGTATTTCCAGATCGGATAGGCGGCAAAGAAGTGCTCTGCATCGCCGATCGATGGAACGCCGGTCGGCGCGAGCCGGACGACGGTTGAAAAAGCCGCAACCCACGCATGCGGATTGCGTTGGTGGAGCCGCCGGATCGGCGCGAGACGCAGAAACGCGGTCGTGTAATCGGGGCCGGGAATGCGCGAGGCGACCAGACCGCCGTATGCGAGCATATCGGTCGAGATCACCGCGCTGCCGAACTCGTGTTCTGCACTGCGGCGATCGAGCCAACGCCCGATCGCCGCCGGATCGCCGGCGCGCAGGTAGTTACCGAGCAGACGGCGTTGCGGTTCGAGCACCGGAACGCCCGAGATCGCTCCGAGCATCGCGGGAAGTTGCCGCGTCACCGGACGGTCGTCAAGCGGCACGAAGAGTATCGGCGCGTTCGCGGCCCGAGCGATGCCGCCGAGCGCGAGGACGAGTGCAAGCGTCACGATCGAGGTGCGGATCACGCTTCCCGCCGCAGTTCCCGCAATCGCCCGCCGTTGCGCGCGAGCGCCTCCTGCGCCGCGCGCGCATCGCTACCGAGCCACGCCATGGCAATCGCCGTCTTCACCGCACCGGCCGCCCCATCGAGAAGCTCGCGCGCGCGATCGCGTCCGCAGGGAACCGCCTGCATCACGATCCGTTCCGCGCGCTCGCGTAATTTCTCATTGGTAATGACGACATCGACCATCATATTTTCGTAGGTCTTGCCCAACGCTACCATCATCGCCGTCGAGAGCGCGTTCAGGGCGAT
>JAKBCP010000276.1 GCA_021807645.1 bacterium | reverse complement strand
TTGCGCCGCATCGCCGGTGAAGCAGTGCACGACGCCGCCGAGGGAGCGATCGAAACTCGCACGCAGTTCGCTGACGAAATCGTCGAAGGCATCGCGCTGGTGGAAAATCGTCGGCAGCTTTCGCCGCGCCGCATAGGCGAGTTGTTTGCGCAGCACCTCTCGTTGCGCGTCGCGCGGGCTGTTATCGTAGTAATAATCGAGCCCGATCTCGCCGATCGCGACGTGAATCGCGGGATCGATCAGTTCGTCGAACGCGCGCTCGATGCTCTCCGGTGCGCCGATCGCTTCGTGGGGATGGATGCCGATGCTCGCCCGTAAACCGTAGGTCCGCGCGCATTCCAGCGCGCGTCCGCTGTCGGCGAGATCGCAGCCGACGGTAATCATCTCGTCGACGCCGGCCTCACGCGCGCGTTGGATCGTCGCCGCCCGGTCGTCGTCGAACTTCGCATCGTGGACGTGCGCGTGCGTGTCGATCACGCGCTCTGCTCTTCCTCGACCAACCGATTGCGCCCGAGCCGCTTCGCTTCGTAGAGGGCACGGTCGGCGCGTGCGAGCAGCTCCGCGGGACGGTCGTGTCCACGCACGGTCGCGACGCCGATGCTGATCGTCACTGCCGGTTGATCGGTTCCGCCGTCGGAGCGCTCGACGCCTGCGCGTACGCGCTCGCCGATGGCGACGGCAATTTCGCGCGTCGCTTCGGGCATAACGACGAGGAACTCTTCGCCGCCGATGCGACCCAGCGCATCTTCGAGACGTAATGCGGCGCGAATTTCATCGGCGACGCGGCGCAACACGCCGTCGCCGGCCGCGTGTCCCAAGCGATCGTTGATGTTTTTGAATCGATCGATATCGAGCATGAGAACGGCGCCCCGACGCGCGTCGTCGACCAGTGCGTTGAGACGTTCGAGAATCGCGCGGCGATTGAAGACGCCGGTGAGCGGATCGGTGTTCGCCGCGTTGTGTGCCTCCGATATACTCTGCAAATCCACGAGCAGCGGCGCCAACTCACGCGCAGCCTGATAGAATTGTTGGTGCTCGCGCGCGCTGAGATCGTCGCGCCGCCGATGAACGAGTAATGCGCCCGCGAGCGCCTCGCCCGCGCGAATAGCATACACCGAGATCGTTACCGCACCGACGCTCGCTTTCGCGCTTTCGCGCTCGGCAAACGGCAAGCGCGCGAGGAGACGCGCCCGTAGCGCCGCACCTTCCTCTCCGATCGTCGGGCCCAAGCTGGCGACGGTACGCCATTTTTTCTTGTTCTCGGTGCGCGTGACGATCTCGAGCGTTTCGTCGACGAGTGCGCGGCGCAAGGAGCCGAGGATGCTGCGCATCTGCGGCAGCGGATCGCGCGCGGCGAGCATCGCGGCGACCGCTTCGCGCACGAGTTTGAGCCGCGCGAGCTCCGCGCTCAAGCGATCGTTGTTCCAGCGCAGCCACGCTACATACGGGAGCGGAAGCCAGAGCGCGACGCCGAGCGCCGCACCGCCGGTGAGAAATCCCCAGCGATCGACGGTTGCCCAGAGCGCGACCGTCGCCAGCGAGAGCCAAAGGCCGCGCGTGCGCGCAAATCGGGCGATCGTTTGCCGGATCGAAACGCTCCGCGCGACGGCCAACAGCGGCGCGGCAAAGAACAATTCGTAGGCGGCGACGACGACGAAGACGGTAACGCTAAATCGAAAAAAGTTCCACGATAGTACCGCGTGCGCCGGAATAAGCGCCGCGACGAGCAGCAGCAGCGTCGCGCGGCCGACACCGTGGCGCAGGATATCGAACCCAAGCTCTTCGCGGCGTACGTATGCCGCCAGCGAGAAACCGACGAAGGCGGCGAGTGCGGCGATCGCGCCGCCGTTGAACGAAGCGAGCAGTAACGGCGCGAGAATCGGCACGTCGAGGACGTAGCCCTCGGCACCGAACGTAATGCGGCGCGAGCGCAAACGCGGTAGCGACGTGGCAAAAAATGCGACGGAGAAGGTGCCGCCGAGTGCAAAGAGAGCGAGAAGCGTGTCGGAGAACGACCAGCGAACGGGGCTGCGCGCGATTGCAGTAACAAATGCGACGAGACCGATCGCGCCCGGGGCGAATATCGCCGTGCGGTAGAGGCGGGTGCGATCGAACGCGTTCATGCCGAGGATGGCTCGGCGACCTCGATTCGCGCGAATAAGACCGCACCGGGGGCGCTGCGCGTTCCGGCGGCGAGATCGCCCCAGCGCAACGCGCGTAATTCGCGTTCGTGAACCCCTTCGGGCAGGCCGAGTTGGCGCGCGATCTCGGTTGCTTTTTCAGGCATGAACGGCGCGAGCAAGCTCGCAAGCCAACGCAGCCCTTCGCAGAGTTCGTACATCAGCGCGTCGAGCGAAACTTTTGCTTCGGGTTCGTCGCGTCGTTTCCAGAGCTCCCAGGGCTTGCGCTCGTCGATGCTCCGATTGAGTGCCGTCACGACCTGCCAGATCGCTTCGAGCGCATCGCGGAAGCGGAGATCGAAAATCGCATCCGCGACGCGGTTGGGTATCGCTTCGAGCGTGGCGCCGATCGAGAGCTCGCCCGGGCTCGGCACGACTCCGTCGCA
>JAKBCP010000275.1 GCA_021807645.1 bacterium | reverse complement strand
ACATCTCTGGCCCGATGCCGACGATGCAACGCTGGAACGCATGCTTGGTGGGGAGGCATCCTCGGCGATCGCTTTCGGTCACCTGCACCTACCGTACGTGCGTCTGTGGCGCGGAAAATTGTTGGTAAACGTGGCTTCGGCGGGCTTGCCGAAGGACGGCGACCCCCGCGCGTGTTACGCGATCCTCACGTTGCGCTCGGGTGGGTGGCAGGTAAAACACCGGCGCGTGGAATTCGACGTCAAGCGCGTTGCCACGCAACTCGCCGAGTGCGGTATTCCCGGAAGTATGCGCCTCATCGCGACCTTACGACGACATCGCTACAAACGGCTGACGAGCATTATCCCATGAGCGAACCGGCGTTACGTATCGATGGGCTTGTCAAGCGCTACGGCGACTTCGTTGCGGTCGACGGGATCTCGATGGAAGTGCCGGAAGGCGCGTTTTTTGGTTTTCTCGGTCCGAACGGAGCCGGCAAAACGACGACGATCGGAGCATGCGTCGGGCTCGTGCGCCCGACTGCGGGGGGCATCCGGGTCTTCGGCTACGACACCGAGCGGCAGTGGCGCGAGGCTCGGCGTCTGATCGGTCTCTGCCCACAGGAAATCAACCTCGATCGCTACCTTTCGATTCGCGATATCCTTATCTATCAAGCCGGGTACTTCGGACTCCGCGGGGCAAAGGTGCGCGCGCGCGCCGACGACCTCCTCGAGCGATTCTCGCTTTCGGATAAAGCGAATGGAGAATATACCAAACTCTCAGGCGGTATGAAGCGCCGGCTAATGATCGCGAGATCGCTGATCCACGAGCCCAAACTGCTCGTACTCGACGAGCCGACGGCGGGCGTCGATGTCGAGTTGCGCCTCGAACTCTGGGACCTGCTCCGGAGATTGAACGCCGAAGGAACGACCATCGTCTTAACCACGCATTATTTGGAGGAGGCGGAGGCGCTCTGCAAACGGATCGCGATTGTCCGCGCGGGAAAAATCGTCACCGAGCAAGACACGAGCGATCTCGTTCGCGACCGCGACCTACAAGACGTATTTTTGGAGTTGACGCGATGAGCGCAGCCAAGGCAGTGAATTGGGTCGGGCTGTTGACGGTCGCGAAGCGTGAAATCGTGCGCTCGCTGAAAGTCATCAATCAGGTGGTCTGGCCGCCGGTGATTACCACGATCCTCTACGTTTTTGTTTTCGGCCTCGCTATCGGCAGCCGCATTCAAAATGTCGGCGGGGTCAGCTACGCACAATTTCTCATTCCGGGGCTCATCATGTTGCAGACGATCTCGACGGCGTACGACGAGTGCGCGAGTTCGTTTTTTCAGGGGCGATTCATGAACTCGATTCAGGAGTTGCTGGTCGCGCCGCTTGCCGCCGGAGAGATTCTCGTGGGCTTTCTCATGGGGAGCCTCGCGCGAGCATTCTTAATCGCCCTGCTCATCGGTGGGCTCGGGGTGCTGCTGGTGCACGCCGTGCCGCAGAATTGGTGGCTTGCCGTTCTTTGCATCGTTATCGTGACGACGCTCTTTTCCGCGTTAGGATTGATCTTCGGATTGATGGCCGAGCGCTTCGATCATATCGCCGCATTCGTGACCTTCGTCATCACGCCGCTGACGTTCGTCGGCGGCGTCTTTACCTCGGCGACGATGTTGCCGGAAAATCTTCGCTCGATCGAACTTTTCAATCCGATTTTCTATATCATCGACGCCTTCCGGTACAGTTACACCGGCAACGGTTATCTGCCGCTCGGCTATTCGTTAGGTGCGATCTCTGCCCTAGCCGTGGTCGCCGTGGCGATCGCCCTGCGTATGATCGCGGTCGGCTATAAACTGCGCGCGTAGCGTCGATTAGGGGCGCGGTTGCTCGCCGGCGTCCTCGCCGCTGCGCGCCGGGCCGGCAAGGATACGCTGCACGAAATAGGCGAGCAGGGCGACCGCCCAGAGCCACCGCACATGGAGCAATCCGGGAGCGATCGCTATTGCGACGGCGATGAGCGCGAACGAAAGCATGAAGATTTCTGAGCGTAGCCCTTCACCTACGTCGGCTTTCGGTGCGCGAGGATCGGCGGCGATCGGTACGAGCCGAGGGAAGAGCGCGGGAACCGAGCGAGCATAGCGTTCGTAGTCGGCGCCGAAGCGCTCGTGGAGGATCTCGCCTTCGTAATTCGCGAGTGCCGCAACAAAGAGCACCGAGGCAACGGCGAGGATCGGAATCCCGAGCGGCGGCATAAAAAGCGCGATCCACGGCATGATGAGGATATTGCCGAAATAGAGTGGATTGCGCAGATAGCGAAAGGGTCCGGCGATAATGAGGCGCGCCGAGGATGCATCGTGCGCCCAAACGATCGCCGCGCGGAGATAGGCGGCCCCCCAGCTACGCATCAAGAAAGCGGCGATTGGAAAGAGTGCGCCGATTGCGAAGATCCAGCGGAAGCGCACGATAGAACCGTCGGCGAGTTGCCACGCCGCCGGTTCCGTCGATTGATGGAATGCTATCGAGATTCCGTAGGCGAGGTAAAAACTGAGAAAAGTAATCAGCAGTATCGTGAGGCCGCGGAGGCGATACCAGAGGGGGGAGGGT
>JAKBCP010000274.1 GCA_021807645.1 bacterium | reverse complement strand
GATGCACTCCGTTCGGCGCGAGCGTTGGTGCGCGCGCGTCTGGGCGAGGCGCTATAACGCATTGACGTTTGTAGCGGCGGCAAGGTAGAAACGAACGATGGCATTCGAAAAAAAGCCGCGAGTGATGTCGGGTATGCGCCCGACGGGCGGGCTCCATCTCGGTCATCTCGTCGGCGTGCTGACGCAATGGCGCGATTTTTGCGAGAGCGCCGAGGCGTTCTTCGAAGTTGCCGATCTGCACGCATATACGACCGGGTTCGAAAATCCGCAGAGCATTCGCGACGCTCGCAACGAGATGGTTGCCGTGTGGCTCGCGGCCGGCGTCGACCCGAAGAAGGCAACGATTTTCTTACAGAGTGCCGTGCCGGAGATCTCCGAACTGCACGTTTTGCTCTCGATGGTGACGCCGGTTTCGTGGCTCGAGCGCGTGCCGACCTACAAAGGGCAGATCGAAGCGCTCGGCGCCGAGATTGCGACCTATGGGTTTCTCGGTTACCCGTTACTGCAGCTCTGTGATATCGCCGTGGTGCGCGGCGAACGCGTTCCGGTCGGGCGCGACCAAGTCGCGCACCTCGAATTCGGCCGCGAGGTCGTCCGGCGTTTCAACTACCTCTACGGTGATGGCTCGGAGGTGCTCGTCGAGCCGCAGCCGACGCTCTCGGATTTTCCCGAAGTTCCCGGAACCGACGGGCGCAAAATGAGCAAGAGTTACGACAACGCTATCCTCATCGCCGACGACGAAGCAACGACGACGCAGCGGATTCGCACGATGTTTACCGATCCGTTGAAATTGCGCAAAGGCGATCCCGGGCGCCCCGAAATCTGCCCGGTATTCGCGCTTTGGAAGCTGGTGCCCGAGACTGCGCTCGATCGCATCGCCGGCGAATGCCGCAGCGGTGCTCTCGGATGCGTCGCCGACAAAACGGCGTTTGCCGAAGCGCTCAACGCCTATCTCGCGCCGGTGCGCGAACGGTACCGCCTCTTTCGCAGCGACCCGGGCGAAGTGGAGCGCATCATCGCCGAAGGAACCGCGCGCACGCGAGCCATTGCAGCCGACGTCATTACCGACGTCAAGCGCGCGATGAAGCTGCTCTAGTTCCGCTTATTCGGCGTACGAGCGATCCCAGAGCCAGCGGCGTGCTTTTTGCGGCTCGTTGCGAACGAGCGAGAAGATGTAGACAACGATCGCGCACGCAAGGAAGAAAATTGCGGCGATGAAATCGCCTTCGCGCAGCGGCCCCGGGGACTGAAAGGGTTGGAGCCGCGAGAGCGCGAGTGCTCCGGTCGAGCATGCGAAGAGTATCCATGCCGCTCGCAAGAACGGAGCGCTGCGCTCGACGCGCAGCGCGAGGACGAACCATGCGATGGCGAAGAAGAACTGAAAGAAGATCACGGCGTCGCCCTCCCACTGCAAACCCACCGATAGGCGTCGAGCATTCGAGGCTTACGCCTTGAAGTTCGGGAGTGCCGCTTTGATCTGTGCGAGCGCGTAATCGATATCTTCCAGCGACGCCGCGTAGCTAAAGCGGAGATAGCCTTCGCCGGCTTTTCCGAATGCTGCGCCGCCGGTTAACGCGACCCCCGCGTTCTCGAGTAAGTACGCGGCGAGTTTCCGATCGTCGTGCGTGATCTGCTGCACGTTAGCGAACGCGTAGAAGGCGCCTTCGGGCATCTTGCACGAGAAACCGGGGATCTCGTTGAGCCCGGCGACGATCTTATCGCGCCGCTTGCGGAACATCTCGTTCATCTCGCGCACGGGCTCTTCGGGGCCGGTGAGCGCCGCGATTCCCGCCATCTGCACGAACGTCGTCACGCAACTGAAGGTATTGTTATTAAAGAGCGTCGTCGCGTTGATAATTTTTTCGGGGCCGACGGCGTAACCGAGGCGCCACCCGGTCATCGCGTAGGCCTTCGAAAATCCGTCGAGGATAACGGTGCGCTCGCGCATTCCCGGAAGCGTCGCAATCGAAAGATAGGGCGTGTCGAGATAGAAGTTGCGCGAATAAATTTCGTCGGCGATGACGAGAATGTCGTGGCGAATCGCAATCTCGGCGATGCGCTCCAGGTCGCCGCGCGTCAACACGCCGCCGGTCGGGTTATGCGGCGAATTGATCAGCAGCACTTTCGTATTATCGCTCGCGCGCCGTTCGAGTTCGTCGAGATCCATCCGCCAGTTGCGCGATTCCTGAAGCGGAATCGCAACGACCTTCGCTTCGAGGTAACTCGCGGCCGAGGCATACGCCGGGTACGCCGGGTCGAAATACATGAATTCGTCGCCGGGATCGAGCAGCGCCGAAAGCAGATTCCAAACGATCGGTTTGAGTCCCGGGCCGATGGTGACGTTCGCCGGCGTATAGGCCGGCGTGAGGCCGCGGAAACGCGAAACGAAATCGGCGATACACTCGCGCAATTCCATGACGCCCGCCGAGGGCGAATAATGCGTGTAGCCGGCGTTCATCGCTTCGGCGGCCGCGCGTTTGATATGTTCGGGCGTGTCGAAGTCGGGTTCGCCGATCTCCATGTGGACGACGCGTTTTCCGGTCGCTTCGATTTCGCGCGCTCGCGCGAGGACCTGGAACGAA
>JAKBCP010000273.1 GCA_021807645.1 bacterium | reverse complement strand
CCGCATTTACGCATCCATTCGAGGCTGGGACATTCAACCGAGCCTATCGCTGCGAAGACCGTAGCAGTGCCGCCGCGCAGGTATTGATCTGTCGCTATCGCGCTCCCGATCTCGCTGCAACCCCAGTCGATTTTACGAAAACCTTTATCCTCGATCCGCGGCGCGCGCGGCTGCGCGTGCTCTTGCAGTGCTCGTCGCGCTGCGTTTCGATCGATGCCTTCGCTTCGGGTGGCGCCGAGCGCATCCGTACGATCGGCGGCGATCTCGTTACGATTCCAAGCCCGGCGGGTAGTCGGATCGTCGAGCTACGCTATCGAAGGCACGCCGAGATCGATATCAGCCTTCCAGGAGCGCCGTAGCGCGGCGCGAACCATCCGCCCTGCCGAGCCTGGGGAAGTGGCGGAATGGCAGACGCAGCCGCCTCAAAAGCGGCCGAGGCAACTCATGTGGGTTCGAGTCCCACCTTCCCCACCAGAGCGAGCCCCTCCAGACCGCAGCGCTTGACGAGGGCTCCAAGCGCATCGAGGGCGCGTCGGCGCGGAGCGAACGGTCGAGAGATCAGACGAATCTCCCGCGAAGCGCCGCTCTCAAGCGGTAGAAGCGCGACGTCGCGATGCTCGCTGCGCAAGCGAGCGACGGCGAGTGCGGGAACGATCGTTACCCCGTACTCCGCAGCGACGAGATTAAGAACCGTCTCCAGACTGCTCGCTCGCAGGTCGCTTCCGACGCGCGACGCAAGGTGCGGTTCGCCGCAGAGTGCGAGCGCCTGGTCGCGCAAGCAATGTCCGTCGGCGAGCAATATCAGGGTCTCCGGATCGATCGAACCGAGTTGAACCGGAGCGCGATAGCGCTTGGCCGCACCAAGGCTCACGGCAAGCCAGAATGGCTCTTCGAAGAGCAGCTCGGAGGTAAAGCCCTGCCCCTCCGGCTCGCTCGCGAGGACGAGCGCATCGAGCTTTCCGTCGCGAAGCGACGCGGTAATGCGCTCGGTCATATCCTCGACGATCGTCAATGGGGCCTTCGGCAGCGCCTCGCGAACCCTCGCGAGCAAGCGAGGAAGCAAGTACGGGGCGAGCGTCGGAATGATCCCCAGGCGTATCTCGCCGACGAAAGGATCGGCAGCGAAGCGCGCGAGCTCGTCGATGCGCGAGATCGCCGCTACCGCCTGCCGCGCCTCGGCGAGAATGCGCGCACCGATCGGGGTCGTTCGGATGCTTCGTCCGTCGCGTTCGAAAAGTTCGATGCCCAGGCGCTCCTCAAGGCGGCGAATCTGCCCGCTCAGCGTCGCTTGAGCGACGCCGCAACGCTCGGCGGCCCGGCTGAAGTTCTTGCTTGCATCGACGGCGAGCGCATATTGCAGGTCGCGCATCGAGCCGCCGACGAGCTTCGAGGAATCTCCTAACGCATCGCTCATACCGATAATATCGGCGTTCGCCTTCGAAATCATCTATACGTGCCCCCGGCGCACCGCGCTCATTGCACCCGCCTCCTCGCGCGCTTCGAAGCCTGGCCCACGAGCGCCGTGCCGGAACGCCGTAGGCGCACGTGGAACGGTGAGCTTCCATGATTTTGCGCTCCCCTCGCTTCGAATCTCACCCCCTTCGCGGCGAGATCACGCTACCCGGCGATAAGTCGATCTCGCACCGCGCCCTCATTCTCGCCTCGGCATCGGCGAGCGAAACGCGGATTGCGAACCTCAATCCCGGCCGCGACGTTCGGGCGACCGCAACCGCGCTCGGCGCGCTTGGAGCGGAGATCGCGCGCGACGGCGACGAGCACACGGTACGCGGCGGCGCTCTCCGCGATCCCAGTGGGGATATCGACGCGATGAACTCCGGCTCCACGGTTCGCATGCTCTTGGGCCTCTGCACCGGTCTCGGTATTCGGGCGCGCTTCGTCGGCGATGCCTCGCTCTCGCGTCGCCCGATGGAGCCGGTCGCCGCGCATCTGCGCGCGTTCGGCGCGCGCATCGTCAGCACGGAGGGGAGACTTCCGATACGGATTGACGGGGCGAGCACCGATCGATCGCGACATCTGATTCTCGTCCAGCCTTCGGCGCAAATAAAATCCGCGTTGCTCTTCGCTGCGCTTTTCTCCCATACGCCGCTCAAACTCTCCGGCGATCGCGGGACGCGCGATCACACCGAACGGATGCTCGCAGCGATGGGCGCCGGCATCTCGTGGAATGGAAGCGAGATCGATCTCTACGAACCGACGGTACGTGGCGGAGAAACGATTACGGCGCCCGGCGATTTCTCCGCCGCGGCCTTCTTCATCGTCGGAGCGACGCTCGCCCGTGGGAGTGCGTTGCTGATCCGCGATGTCAATCTCAATCCGACGCGAACGGGGCTGCTCGATGCACTCGACGCGATGGGCGCGAAGATCGAGCGACGGAATCAACGCGAACGCAACGGCGAACCGATCGGCGACGTATTTGTCGAACACGCGACACTGCACGCGACCGCGGTCGATGCGCAGAGCGCGCGACGGTCGATAGACGAGCTACCGCTCCTCGCCATCGCCGCCGCATTCGCCGATGGCCGAACGACGATATCCGGGGTTCGCGATCTGCGCGATAAAGAATCCGAT
>JAKBCP010000272.1 GCA_021807645.1 bacterium | reverse complement strand
CGTGCAGCTCGATGCCGGCGCCGTTATCGGCACGGCCGGTCGGCCGAAAACACTCTACGCCGGGCGCCATGCCTCGCTCGGGCACGGTTCGTCGACCTATGGGTGGGTCATCACCGAGCGTGGTGGGCGCGCGATCGATGCGGCGTAAGCTCGCGCGGTCGATCGCTGCGGCGTTGATCGCTTCCGGAATCGCCGTCATCATGTCGGCTGCGTCGGCCCAGGCGTCGGCGCGCGAGTTTTCGGTTAGCGACTGGATATCGAGCTTCAGTAGTCCGGGCAACCTCTATGGTCCGTGGAGTATCCAAACCGCGCGCTATCAATTTCACGCCGGAAAGGATATCCCGTCGATTACCCTGTTCATTCGCAACGATCGCGACCGTCCCGTCGCCTCGGGATCGCACGCGCTCTATCTCGATGACTATCACAACTGGAGTCCGCGCTTTTTTAGCTATGCGCAGGTAAGCGTAGCGAGCGGCGATATTCAGCCCAACCGCATGGTGTATGCAGAAGGAGACTGGAAGTTCGGTGAGCGCGGCACGACGGTGATGGCGCTCGGCGGGGCAACGATGGCGAATCCCGACACGACCAGCACGCGTTATTTAAGCGTTGGTCCGACGCTCTACCGCGGCATGATGGTCTATACGCTGCGATTCTTGCCATCCGACACCAACGGGGTGCATGCGAGCGCGACCCAATTTACCGCCGAGTTCAACGGCCTTGGAAGCAATCAGTTCATTGCGAATTTCCTCGATGGTAGTCAACCCAGCGTGCTCGTCGGGTTTCCGCCTGCATCGAGTCGTTTTCAACGCCTCACCGAGTTCGACCTCACGTGGAAACACTGGGTGACCAAACGGTTTGGATTCACGCTTGGAACGACGATCGGATCGCACCTGGATCGAGCGACGGGTGCTCCGATCTACGCGCAGCGGGCGATCGAGTTCGGGCTCTTCTTCGGGCGTTCGATCGGTCTACCGCGTTCGTGAGAAGAGGAGGAGTGATGACCCTTCGATCGCCGATACTCCCTTTGCTCGCGCTCCTCTGCGGCGGTGCTCTCGTTGCTTGCGGCGGTGGCGGAGGGGGCGGGAGTAGCGGGGGCAGCGGCGGGGTCGTTCCCGGCGCGCCGGGAACGGCGGCGCCGAATTGCAGTTCCTCCCCCACCGCTCCATGTTTTTCGACGAGTGGCGGTACGCAGGCGCTTCCGGCGGTGGCGGGATTTACCGGGTCGCTCACGGTTCCCGCCGGCGAGAGTGTGCCGGTGGCGATGACCGCAAACGCGTCGACCGTTGCGCCTACCGGATTTTCTTGGGCGCGACCCCAGCCCGTCGCCGCGCCGACACTCTATATCGTTCTCGGCAAGAGCAGCGGGCCGACGATTCTGTCGGCCGATGCGACGCTGGGAGTTGCAAGCTCGTCCTTTCCCGTCGGAACAACGGCCCTGCAAGTTCTCTATTTTCCCGACGGTAAGAGCGGCGCTGCACCGCTGACCGCAGCAACGGCGCCGATTCTCCTCGCGGTGAGGGCCCAGAACGGAAGCTTTACGATACAACTCCCCTTTGGCTCGTACTCGGGCACGGTGGCGCTTGCTCCACTAACGGGCACAGTCACAGCCGACTGCACGGCGCTGAGTTTCGGGGAGAGTTGTTCCTCCCCCACCTCGAGCGCCGGAACGACGATCGCGCTTGCGTTCAGCGTCGATGATCCGACGGCGACGATACCGGCCGGAGGCGCGGCGACGATTCAGAGCTATTGCAGCTCGGGCGGCGGATTAACGCTCTCCAACCCGCTACAGCCCGCGCTTCCCAACGTTCTCGCCGTTGCTACGAACGGGAATGCGCAGGGGGCCAAGACGCTCTCGACCTTGCTTACGTTTTCGCCACCCGTGCAATGCGATTATCTTGCACCGGCGGTGCTCTTCGGAACGTCGATACTCTTCGGTGGATCGCTCGATGCAAGCGCGCCGAATACGAGCGTGCCGAGCCTCACCGACGACTGGACGACCTATGCGCACGACGACCAGCGCACCGGTCTGGAAAAGAACTCGTCGATCGACGCGGCGAATATTGCGGAGTTAACGCTCGCTTGGCGGCAGAGCGGGGCAACGATCGATGCGCCCTGCATTAGCGCGGCACAGAACGCGCAGGTCTATGTTGATGAAGCGAGCCCGATCGTCGCGAACGGATTGGTGTATACGGCGGATGTCTGCGGCGTCGTTACCGCCCTTCGGCGAGATACCGGTAATATCGTCTGGCAGACGCATCTCCCGCTGGCGACCGATTTTGGTGGAACGGTGAGCTCTGCGGCAGCGGTCGCCGGCGTGTACGGAACGCCGACGCTGGATACCGCGACAAATACGCTTCTCGTTCCCGTTGAGGGCATTCAATCGGCATGCGCGAAGTTGGGGCCGCCGCCGACCTGCGTCGATTACGCACATGGCGGTTACGTCGCCGCGCTCAACGCTAGCACCGGTGCCGTTGATTGGACCGAGCCCGCGCAACTCAACGGCGCCCCCGGGCTTGCGTATGGGAATATGCGCGGCGAGCCGATCGTCGTCAACGGCGAGGTGATCGAGGGGATCGCCGGCGGCGATCCGGACTC
>JAKBCP010000271.1 GCA_021807645.1 bacterium | reverse complement strand
GGCCGACGGTGCACCTGCCGACGTCGCGTTCGCAGATCGATCCGTGGGCGCCGAAAGTCAGCGAGACGGCAAACGCGTTCTACCATGCCACCGACGAGGATCAACTCGCCGGGGTGCTCGCCTAACCCAAGGTAGAGCGCACGCGCGAATCGCCGGCGGTCGGAGGACCACCGGCGATTCGTTCTCGCTCCCGTCCTGGGATCTTGAAACCGCGATGCTACGGTGTGGCGGTTGGTGACGGGGATGCGCTCGGCGAAGCACTCGGGGATGCGCTCGGCGACGCACTCGGCGACGGACTCGGCGACGCACTCGGGGATGCGCTCGGCGACGCACTCGGCGACGCACTCGGTGATGTTGACGGCGCGGGCGATGGGGCGCACGTTGTGCTCGGCGCGGGCGAACCGCTCTGCGCGGTAACTGCCGTCAACGGCGCTTCAATCGAGAGGATCTTCTGTCCGTTCGAGAAGAGCTCGAGATCGAGGCGCGCCGACGCGGCGAGAATCGGAACGCTGACCGGCCCGGTAAACGGGGAGAAGCTTTGCTCGAATTGCGCCGCATTCTCGGAGTCGTTCTGCTTCTCTTCGACGTTGAGCGAGAGGTTCGGCGGTGCGCCGGCTGCCGGTGCAATCGTAAGCGTCGTCGCGCAGGCAGAGATGACGATCGGCAAATTCGCCGGGAGCAATCCGTTATCGTTACTGTTCACGTCGGTTGCCTGGCCGTCGCTCGGATTCTCGCTCTCGGTTTCCTGGGATGCATCGTTTGGATCGACTTTCCCGTCGCCGTTATTGTCGGCGGAGCTCGTAACGGTCACGCTCGGCGGTGGGCCTGCATTATAGGTGACGTCGGCCGACGTACCGTTGACCGCCGACGCGACGGTCACCGTCACGACGATGGCGCTCGCTCCACTTCCGATCGTCACGCTCAGCACGGCGCCCGCCGGCACGCTCTGCGAAAAAGTGAGTTCGGCAAAGCCGCTTCCATCGAGCGTTCCGGTGGCGACGGTCGTCCCGTTATAGGTGACGGTTACTGCGGCGCCCGACGCAGTGTTCGAGGACATCGGCCGGCGGGCCACGGCGAACGGCAGCGAGGAACCCGATGCCGCACCGACGGTGAGGCCGAGGTGCGAGGGGCTGCTCTGCGTAGTGCTGGGAAGGTTCGAACTCCCGCCGGCTCCGGCGGCCCCACCCCCGCCGCAGGCGGCGAGTAGCAGCGCGGCGGCGGTCGCAGCGGCGAAGGGCACGAGTGGTGCGAACGGACGTTTGAACATGGGCGCTCTCCTTTGTGTGGAGAATGCTACCCCGAGCGCGCGTTCCTTAAACAATACTGAGAAAACTTTACATTTCTCGAACAAATCCGCCCGGACCGACTCCGCGGGCTACCGCCGCTCGAGTTGCGCGCTCAGCCACGGATCGATGAAGTAGCGCCAGAGGATTTTGATCAGCGCCGCCGCCGGAATGCCGAGCAATAACCCCGGGATGCCGAAGAGTTCACCGCCGGCGAATACGGCGAACATCACCGCAATCGGAGAGACGCCGACGGAATCACCCATAATTTTGGGAACCAGCACGTTATCGCTGATGCGCTCGACGACGAAGATAATGATCTGCACCCACAGCACCATCCACCAGCCCTGCGGCGCGCAGAGAATGACGGCGATCAGTTGGCCGATCACCGAACCGAGCATCGGAATCGCATACGATATGGCGACGATCACTCCGAGTAGTAGCGCAAATTTGAATCCGACGATCGCCGAGAGCACCCAGACGGCGACACCGGTGATTGCACTGACGATGACCTGCCCGGAAATATAACTGCCGAAGGTACCCGCGATCTCGGTCAACACTTTATGCGCGACCGGGCGGCGGCTCGCAGGGAAGAGCGATGCAATGCCGTCGGCGATACCGGCATCGTTGAGCAGGAAAAATATCGATAGCACCAACGATGCGAAGGCGACGAAGAGCCCCGTCGCCGTACCAACCAAAATTTGTCCGACCGATCCGAGCGTCGTGCCGGCGAAACGCTGCAACGAACCGGTGCCGATATGCGTGAGATCGATGCCGTTGGTCGGAATCGACATCTGCGGAAAGTGCTGTTGCAACGATTGTTCGACGGATATCGTCCACGCTTCGACCGCAGCGGCGATCGCGGGCAGGTTCTGCGCGATTCCTTGAATCTGCACGATCATGAGTGGAACGATCACCAAGAGGGTGACGACGACCAAGAGAATGAGAACGATGAAAACGATGGCGACCGCCAACGGTTTCGGCACGCGCATCGTTTCGAGTCGCTTTACGATGGGGCGTACGCCGGCGGCGATAAAAGCGGCGATGATAAAGACCGCGAGCGTGCGCGGAATATGCATCGCAAAAAGATAGGCGAGAACCGCGAGCAGAACGCCGGCGCCGACCATTAGCGCGCGACGCCAGGGGAAGCTCACAGTTTCTTCCCGAGCAACCGGCGTTCGGTGCGATATCCCGCCCGATCGTAGAGCCGCTGAGCGGCGCTGTTTCCCTCGGTCACCATAAGCCCGAGATACGGGGTTCCGTGTCGGCGAGCCTCTTCTTCACAGGCAGCGAGGAGAAGGGTGCCGACGCCGTGC
>JAKBCP010000270.1 GCA_021807645.1 bacterium | reverse complement strand
CGGGTGGCCTTTCGGACCGTGGCACAACGGTGAGATCGAATACGTCCTGTGGGGCCCGAACGTCGCCCTTTACGCTCAGTTCGCCCGTTCGTTTCTTCAAACCGCGCGATATGCGCGACGAATCGACCGGCTGCTCCTGTTCTGCATCGCCGCCTTACTGGGCTACCTCCCCGTCGTCGTTCTCGTCCGGCACCTGACGGCAATCGATCTCAATCCACAGGGCGTCATTCCCATTGCGTTGATGCTCGCGGTATCGGTGCTGGTCGTCGCGGCAACGATCGGCCGGGCGCGCGGCGGTTACCGGCCGGCACGATATTTTTTACTGAGTTACCCGATTCTTCTCGTGTTTGTCTGCATCGCCGTCTGGCAATATATCGCCGGCATTCACAGCGGCATCGGCCTTTACGGGGCCGAGATAGGGACCGGAAGCGAGTGCATTTTGCTCGCCTTCGCAATCGGCGACCGGTTGCGTCTGGAGCGCACGATGGGGCGCGTGCTCTCGGCGCTCGAGACAATCCTCGTGCGCGTCGGGCGAGACGGGCGCATTCTCTACGCCACGTCAAACGTCGAAGCGTTGTTGGGACTCTCGAGCGAAGCGCTACTCGGGAAACGCATCGAAGAGATCGGCTCGATTCGGGAGGGCGCAGTCGCAACGAGGTTGGCCCGCGCGGCGATCCGCACCGACTTGCACGGTCGTGCCGCCTGTCAAATCACGCTACGCGATCGATACGGCACGGAAAAAACGTTCGTCGCGAACCTCTATGTCGAACGCGACACCTCGCAAGCGATTACCGAAATTCAAGTCGCTCTCCAGCCGGCAGCAACCGAAAATGCCGACCTCTATCGATCGCCGCATTCGATTTCGCCGAACGCGACGGTGCGTCTGAGCGTTTATCGCGGCCTTCTGGAGGTCGATTCCGCCACGATCGGCATCACCGGCCGCGAAATCGAAGTACTCGTTTACCTCGCGCTTCACTCGACGGCGGTGCCGAGCGATCAAATAGCCGCCGCGCTTTGGCCCGATCGCGATACGCACGCGGCGAGCCGCGCGCTGCAAACGACGATCTCGCGATTACGGAAAAAGCTTCCGCCCGATTCGATCGTCGCGTCTCGACGCCGATACGCCCTCGGTGCTACGGTGCGCACCGATCTTAACGATCTTCGATCCGCAGCGCGCACCGAGAATATCGACGAGTTGCGGCGACTTCGGCCGCTCGTCGTCGGCACGATCCCAACGACGCTGCGCCACCGAGAGTGGTTCGTCGATTTCGAGCTCTGGCTGGAGGGCGTTCGCCGCGAGGCGTTGCTGAAACTCGGCGCGGCGTTGCTCGCAATCGGCGATCCCGTGACGCCGCTGAGTATCGCCGAGGATCTTCGCCGGCTCGATCCATGCGACGAGAGCGGCTACCTGCTCGCCGTTCGCGCTCTACTCGCCACCGACGACCAGGCGGGAGTACGGCGCATCTATGCCGACTGTCGGCACGCTCTGGAACGCGGCCTCGGGCTTGCACCTTCGCCAAAATTCGAAAATTTTTGCCGCCGAGCGGGCGAGATGGAGCGGTTGTGACCGTTTTGTAAGAGATCGCGCGTAAGCTTTGGGGTGATGACCGAAACGTGGATCGATCTTCAACTGCTCCCCGGCTACGCCGTGCATGGCGGCGAGCGCTTCGTGCTTACCCCCGGCGAACGGGAGTTGCTGCTCGCGCTCGCCCTCCATCGGCGCGGCATCTGTGCCGACCATCTCACAAGCATGCTCTGGCCCCACGCCGCGGAAGCGGTCGCCAAGAATCGGTTCTACGTCGCGCTCCACCGCATTCGGCGACGCCTTGGCCGCGACTTGCTCTCGGCGCACGCGCACTGCTATCGACTCGACGACTCGCGCGTCGGCATCGATCTTTGGGTGCTCGCCGAACTCTGGGAAGCCCCCGAACGGCATGCCTGCGACGAGCTTGCAGAACGACTCGACGACGCAATGAATGCCGCTCTGCGTTACGAAATCCCCGAGTGGATCGCGCCGACCTATCGGCGACTCGAGGAGTTCCGGCAATCGGTGGTGACGACACTCGCCGACCGCGCGCTCCGCGACGGAGAGATCGAACGTTCGATACACCTCGCGCGACGCGCCCTCGCGTTCGACGAATGCGACGAGCGGGCATGGAGTATCCTCATTCGTTCTCGTCTCATCGCGCACGATCGCCTCGGAGCGCTGCGCGAATATCGTACCTACTCGCGGGCCGTTATGCGCGAACTGCAGGCCGCACCGGCCTACGAGCTCGCGCATCTCTTCGGCGAAAGCCTCGCTTCGCCGACACTCGTCAATCGGTAGCGTTACGCTCGCGATGCGGGGCGCGGCGTTACTTTCGTGCGGCCGCGCGTCGCACCGGAACGTTTACCGACGCCGCGTTTGGGCATCGGCACGACGATACCGTTGCGCTTGAGGCTTTCGTTTCCGAGCGGAACCGGTGCGATGATGCGTTTGCCCAGCGCGTGGGAAAGCACCTCAGAGAGCTCTTCGACGGTGACGAAGGTCATCTGCGCTCGTACTTCCTCGGGAATATCGTCGAGGTCGACTTCGTTCCGTTTGGGCAGAAGCACTTTCGA
>JAKBCP010000269.1 GCA_021807645.1 bacterium | reverse complement strand
CATCGTCGACAACCTGCAGTTCTATCCGAAGGTACTCACGTGGTGGCTCGTGCTCGTTGCTATCGCCGTCGCTCGGCGGTATTTGTTAGAGCGCTTCGAGGATGCCGCGTAAGAGCGGCATCCAGCGGCGCTCGCTCGGCCCTTCCTGCGCCGGCGGCAGATCGACGAGAATCTTCCCCTCGGCGAAGCGAAAGCGATTCTTCGTCAGCGATTGTAACTTCGGAATCCCCGCCGGCGCGAGCGCAAACCCGGTGCCGACGCCGAGCGTCAGCCGCCGCTCGTCGACGACGACGCGGTTCACGTGTTTGGCGAGCGCGATGGCGCGCAGTTTCGTGATTTCGACGAGCGTTTCCAGCGGGCGCGGGAGCGGGCCGAAGCGGTCGCGCACACCGGCGGCGATCTCTTCGACGTCGCTCTCGCTGCGCGCGCGCGCGAGCTGTTGGTAGATCGCGATCTTCTGCGAAACCTGTGGAACGTAATCGTCGGGAACGAACGCGCTGACTTTGACGTCGATGACGGCTTCCTGTCGCTCCTCCATGGTCGCGCTCGCGCCGCGCCGCGCCGCGATCGCATCGGCAAGTAGCTGGCAGTAGGTATCGAAGCCGACCGATGCGATAAAGCCCGATTGCGCCGCACCGACGAGGTTCCCGGCGCCGCGAATCTCGAGATCGCGCATCGCGATCTGCAGCCCCGAACCTAAGTGCGTGAATTCACGTATCGCTTCGAGGCGCGCCTTCGCATCCTCGGTAAGCACCTTGTGTCCCTGATAGAGCAGGTAGCAATACGCCTGATGGTTCGAACGTCCGACGCGTCCGCGCAATTGGTAGAGCTGAGCGAGCCCGAAACGGTCGGCGTCGGCGACGATCATCGTATTCACGTTGGGAATATCGATACCGTTCTCGATGATCGTCGTTGCGACAAGGACGTCGGTCTCGCCATCGATGAATTTCTGCATGATCGGTTCGAGTTCGCCTTCGGTCATCTGTCCGTGACCGATGGCGATGCGCGCGCGCGGTACCAATTGTTGCAAAGCGTTGGCGACTGCATGAATCGATTCGACGCGATTGTGCAGGTAGTACACTTGGCCGCCGCGGTCGAGTTCGGCGGAGATCGCTCTGGTTACCACGGCGTCGCCCCCCGGAAGCACCACCGTCTTGATCGACATACGATTCTTCGGCGCGGTTTGAATGAGCGAGAGATCGCGGACGCCCATCAACGACATATGCAGCGTACGCGGGATCGGCGTGGCCGAGAGCGTGAGCACGTCGACGCTGGTCTTTAATTCCTTGAGCCGCTCTTTGTGCATGACGCCGAAACGCTGCTCTTCGTCGACGACGATGAGCCCGAGGTCTGCGAAAACGACATCCTTTTGCAAGAGCCGATGCGTGCCGATCACGATATCGACTTTCCCCTCGGCGAGCCCGGCGAGGACTTCGCGTTGCTCGGCCTTGGTTTTGAAGCGCGAGAGCTCTTCCACGCGCAGCGGAAACGCCGCAAAGCGCGTGCTGAACGTGCGATAATGCTGCGCCGCGAGCAGCGTGGTCGGAACGAGAATCGCGACCTGCTTCTTATCGGAGACCGCCTTGAAGGCCGCGCGCAGCGCGACCTCGGTTTTTCCGTAGCCGACATCGCCGCAGACGACCCGATCCATCGGGCGCGCCCGCTCCATATCGGCTTTGACGGCGGTGACCGCCGTCGCTTGGTCGGGCGTTAGATCGTAGGGGAACGCTTCTTCGAGCTCGCTCTGCCACGCGCTATCGGGCGCAAAGGCGAAGCCGCGGCTCATCTCGCGCTCAGCGTAGAGTTCGACGAGGCCGTCGGCGATCGCGGCGAGTTGCGAGCCTACGCGCGCTTTCGTCCGCGCCCATTCGACGCCGCCCATCTTCGAAAGCCGCGGCGTCGCACCGTCGCCCGCGGCGTATTTCGTTACCTGGTGCATCTGCGTGACCGGCACCATCATGCGGTCGCTTCCGGCGTAGTGCAGATCGAGAAAATCTTGCGTGACGCCGAACAACGTTTCGGTACGCAACCCGACGTATTGGCCGATTCCGTGCACCGCATGGACGACGAAATCGCCGACTTTTAGATCGGCGAGCGTCACCGGGACGCCCTCTTTTACCGCACGGAGTTTGACGCGCTTCGGCGGCGCGCCGAAGATCTCGCGGTCGCCGAGAATGCGCAGGCGTGCATCGGGAAGCGTGAAGCCGCCGTCGATCGATCCGTGCTCGATGCAGATGCCGCCTTCGACGAGCGCACGCGACATCGGCAGCACCTCGATTCCCGCGGCGCTAAAAATCTCGCCGACGCGCGCGACGCCGGAGGTGAGAATGACGATGCTTTCGCGACGTACGAGCGATTCGCGCACGGCTTCGAGGAAGAGCGTCATCTGCCGGTTATAGTGCTCGCTCGGGCGCGTCTCGAGCACGAAGGATGCATCGATGCGCGGCAGCCAGGTAGGTGCCACGCCTTCGATGGCTCCGGGAAGAACGAGGCTTTGCAGGCGCGCGCAGGCGTCTCCCAACGCATCGAGACGCGGATGCGGTGCTTCGATCTCAGCTAATAACGCATCGTCCACAAACTCATCGCGCACGTCGAGCTCTTCGGCGGCGGCATCGGCGAGCAG
>JAKBCP010000268.1 GCA_021807645.1 bacterium | reverse complement strand
GGGGTGGGCGATCCGCCGTTCGAGGAAAATAAACGCCACGAGTACGATTGCTCCCGCAACGCTTAGTTGCGGGTCGAGCGTCGTGATTCCGGCGACGAGCGCGAGGAGTCCGGCGGTCATCGCCACGAGGCCGATTGCATCGAGCGGCGGGCGTACGCGCGGCGCGGTCATCGGCACGTCGCGGAGCGCACGAACGAAGACCCACGCCGCAAGCGGAATATTCGCAACAAAAATCCAGCGCCAATTCAAGGCGTGCGTGAGGACGCCGCCGATCGTCGGCCCTAAAACCGCCGCTGCACCCCAGGTCGCTGCGACTGCACCGAGCGCGGCTCCGCGCTTCTCCAGCGGAATGACATCCCCGATCGCTGCCGTCGCAACGGGGAAAATGCCCCCCGCACCGAGCGCCTGAAGTGCGCGCGCGAGGAGAAAGAGCGGATAGTTCGGGGCGGCGATTGCAAGTAGCGAGCCGAGTGCAAAGAGCGATATGCAGAGTAGGTAGATCGGGCGTCGCCCGTACCGGTCGGCGAGCGTCGCGGCGATGGCGATACTGGCAACGTTGGCGAGGAGGTAGAGCGTAAAGATCCACGCGAGATCTCCGAGCGGTACCGTGAACTCGCGGCCGATCGCGGGAAGCGCGGGCGAGAGTACGGAGAGATCGAGCGCCCCCGCGAAAACACCCAGTGCGAGGGTCAGCAGCAGCGAGCGCGTCTGTTTGTCGAGCGTCGGGATCATCGCAAGATGATACGATCGACGACCATTGCCAGCGACATGAGCGCGAGATAGACGAGGGAGTAGCGGAAAAGCTCTCGCGCAAATGCGTTGGTCGCATCGCGTAGCGTATGAAATGCGTAATAAAGAAAGAGCGCACCGAGAATCGTTGCGGCGATGGCATACGCCGGGCCAAAAACATGCAATGGATAGAACGCAAGCGACCCGAGAACGAGGACCACGCTATAGATCGCGATCTCGATGCGCGTCCGGTGCTCGCCGACGACGTTGGGGAGCATCGGGATTCCGGCTTTATCGTAATCGGTCTCGGTCATCAATGCGAGCGACCAAAAATGCGGCGGCGTCCATAGAAAAACCAGAACGAAGAGACCAAACGCCGCCGGTGCGAGCGTGCCGGTAACCGCAGCCCATCCGACAAGCGGCGGAATAGAGCCCGCCGCGCCGCCGATCACGATGTTCAGCGGGGTTCTCCGCTTCAGCCACATCGTGTAGATCCCAACGTAGTAGAGATTGCCTGCGAGCGAGAGCCATGCGGCGAGCGGATTGACGAGAAGGAAGAGCATCGCAAAGGCGAGGACGCCGAGCACGACGGCATAGATGGTTGCCGGAACGAGTGCGATGCGTCCGGTCGGAATCGGCCGCGTCTGCGTGCGACGCATTAAACCGTCGATATCGGCGTCGTAGACGCAGTTGAGCGCGCCTGCCGATGCCGACGAGAGCGCCCCGCCGAGAAGCGTCCAGAAAACCAATCGCAGCGGGGGAACCCCGTGCGCGGCCATCAGCATCGCCGCCAAGGTCGTTACGAGCAGCAGGACGATAATGCGCGGCTTCGTTAATTCGAGGTAGGCGGCGGCAAGCCCGAGCGGCCCTCCGACCGGGCGTGCTTCGAGCCCGTCGACGCGCGCGAGCGTCGAGCTCAACGCGCGCTCGATTCGCGCGGGAGCGCGATGCCGCGAACCGCCGCGAAGCTAAAAGCACTACAGTAAGCGATAAAGAGAAGTGCTGCGTTCGCTGCGTGCGCTTCGCGAAGATCGGTCGGTAAACGGAGCGCGACGTTCATCAAGCCGAGGAGCACCTGCGTGCAGAGCAGCGCGAAACCAATCGCGGCGGCGCCGCGGATGCGTGCCGAGGATTCACGGAGGAATACGACGATCGTGGTAATCACCGAGAGCAGGAACGTCATCGCGGCGAACGTCCGGTGCAGCATCTGCACCTGTTGCGCGGGTTGCGTCACGAGGACGTGGCCCGCGCATCCCGGTAGCGTCAGGCAGGCAAGCCCGGCTCCGCTGGAACTCACGTATGCGCCGACGCACATCGTAAGGAACGCTGCAACGGTCGTTGCCAGCAGTAGAGCGGGAACTGCGGTCACCGCCTGGCCTGTCGGCGGTTCGGCGACGCGCTCGGGGATCGTCGTGATAACGGCGATCGCCACGAGCGAAGCGATGAAGGCCATCGCCGTTCCCCAATGCAGGACGACCGAGATCGGCGAGTTGCCGAGCTTCACCGTCGCGGCGCCGAGCAAGACTTGGACCAAAAACAGGAACGCAACCGCAAGCACCAGCGGGGAGAGCATCGGTGCGCGACGGCGCAGACGAAACGCAAGATAGGCAACGATCGCGACTAAGGGGGCGGTGGAAAATGCGAAGAGCCGGTGCGTCCACTCCCAGATCGTCCCGTCGGCCATCGACGGGATCAATTTCCCGTGGCAGAGCGGCCAGTCGGGGCAGGTCATCCCGGCACCGTTAATGCGCGTCCAACTTCCCAGCAGAACAGCCCCAAAACCGACGATTGCGGCGGCGATCGCGAAACGGCGCAGATTCCTCACAAGGTATTACGATACCCGCAGCCTCGGAGGTGGGCCTATGACAGGCGTCGCTCGTGCCTAAGGGCGCCTAGTGTCTC
>JAKBCP010000008.1 GCA_021807645.1 bacterium | reverse complement strand
GGTTTGTCGGAATCTTTCGCGCGTGGGAGTAACGCACGACGGTGCGGTCGACGTCAAAGATCTGCTGCGTCACGAGCGTATCGTCTTCACGACGGCGGCGTTCGACGCGATTCGCGCCCGACTCGCTCCGAAGGAGAACGCATAATGGACGCACGCGACATCATCCTTTCGCCGCGTATTACCGAAAAGTCGATGGCGAATTCGATCGGGCACCAGTATACGTTTGTCGTGCACCCATCGGCGACGAAGACGCAGATCCGTCACGCCGTCGAAGAGATTTTCTCGGTAAACGTTGAGAAGATCAACACTATCAACGTGCGCGGGAAAGCCCGCAGCTCGGCTCGGCGCGGTATTCGTACCGAAGGCAAGCAGAGCGATTTCAAAAAAGCCGTGGTGACGCTCAAGGCCGGTCAGAAGATCGAACTCGGCGGCATCAACTACTTCGAGCAGTAACGGAGCCAAGCAATGCCGGTTAAAAAATATAACCCAACGAGCCCGGGCCGCCGCTTCATTACGACGATGGATTTTTCGGAGCTTTCGAAAGTTGCTCCGGAGAGATCGCTCCTCGAAGTCGGAAAGAAACACGCGGGTCGCAACAATAACGGCCACATCACCGTGCGCCATCAGGGCGGCGGAACGCGCCGTCAATACCGCTTGATCGATTTCAAACGGACCAAGGATGCGATCCCCGCGAAGGTCGCGACGATCGAATACGATCCGAACCGTTCCGCCCGCATCGCGCTGGTAAAATATCGCGACGGTGAGAAGCGCTACGTCCTCGCGCCCTTGGGGCTGAAGGTCGGCGACGTCATCGAATCGGGCCCTGCGGCCGATATCAAGGTCGGCAACGCGTTGCCGATCGCCAATATCCCGGTCGGTACGGTCATCCACAACATCGAGTTGCGCCCGGGGCAGGGCGGACGTTTGGTGCGAAGCGCCGGCGTCAGCGCTCAGCTCATGGCGAAGGAAGGCGAGTACGCGCAAGTGCGTATGCCTTCAGGCGAAGTGCGCAAGATTCTGATCGTCTGTCGTGCGACGATCGGCCAGCTCGGAAACATCGAACACGAGAACCAGGTGATCGGCAAAGCCGGTCGTTCGCGACATATGGGCAAGCGGCCCAGCGTTCGCGGTATCGCCATGAACCCGGTCGACCATCCGCACGGCGGTGGTGAGGCTCGTTCGACCTCGGGGCGTCCGCCGACGACTCCTTGGGGCCAGATGACCATGGGTAAGAAGACGCGGCGCAACAAGCGTACCGCGAAGATGATCGTTCGGAAGCGGAAGGCATAACAGATGGGACGTTCGTTAAAGAAGGGTCCGTTCGTTGCGGATCATCTCCTCGCCAAAGTCGAGCAGCTCAATCAGACGCGCGAAAAACGCGTCGTGAAAACGTGGAGCCGCGCCTCGACGATCGTCCCGACGATGGTCGGGCACACGATCGGCGTCCACAATGGGAAAGCGCACGTTCCCGTGTACGTAACCGAGAATATGGTCGGCCATAAGCTCGGCGAATTTGCCCCGACGCGCCACTTCAAAGGGCACGGCGGCGATAAGGCGGGTGTGAAGTGAGCCAGGAAACGCAAACGCGCACCGAGGCCGTCGCACATCTCCGCTTCGTCCGCATGGCACCGCGAAAATTGCGTCGCGTCGCCGACGCCATTCGTGGAATGAGCGTTAGCGAAGCGCTTGCAACCCTGAAGTTCGCCGGTGTCTTCGCCGCCGAACCGATCGAAAAACTCGTTCGCAGCGCGGTAGCAAATGCCGGCAACAATCACAGCATGAATACCGACGAGCTCTACATCGCCCGCATTACGGTCGATGGCGGCCCGGGCGGACGGTTTACCAAGCGTCTTGACCCGCGCGCGCAGGGGCGTGCGTACTTCAAACGCAAGCGCCTCTCGCACGTCACCGTGGTCGTGAGCGAGAGCAAACCGCAGAAGGCACGCTTCAAGCGTCCGGGTGCGTCGGTGGCGTTGCCGAAGGCGACGCGCCGGCCGGCCCCTGCGAAAACGACCGCGACTGCAAAGGCAACGGAGTAACGATGGGCCAGAAGATTCATCCGGTCGGAATGCGGCTGGGCATCACGCGTACTTGGGACAGCCGGTGGTTCGAAAAGAAGCACTACATCGACTGGCTGCATGAGGACGTCGCGATTCGCAAGTTCTTCGAGAAGAATTGGCAGCGTAAAGCTTCGATCAGCAAGGTCGAAGTAGAACGTCGCTCCAATCAGGCGCGCGTTATCGTCAATACCGCGAAGCCGGGCATTATCATCGGCAAGCGCGGCGTCGGCATCGAAGAGATCCGCAAAGATCTCGAAAAGCTGACCGGTAAAGCCGTCGCCGTCAACGTCATGGAGATCAAGGTTCCCGAACTCGACGCGCGCCTCGTCGGCCAAAATATCGTCGATCAGCTCGAAAAACGCATCGCGTTCCGTCGGGCGATCAAACAGGCGATCATGCGGACGATGAAGGCCGGTGCGCGTGGCGTAAAAGTGCAGGTCTCCGGGCGGCTCGGCGGCGCGGAAATCGCGCGTACCGAACGCAGCTCCGACGGGAAGGTGCCTTTGCACACCCTGCGGGCCGATATCGATTACGCCAACGTTGAAGCGTTCACCACCTTCGGCCGCATCGGCGTGAAGGTGTGGATCTATCGCGGCGAGGTTCTGCCCGACGGTACCCGCAGCGGTCCGACGCGCGGCGAACGCTCGAGTCGCGAGCGCGGGCCCCGTACCGGCAATCGGCCCGCTGCCCCCGGCCGTGCCGCTCGCCCCGCACCGCGTTCGGTCGCTGCTCCCGACGTCGTTGAGAGCATCGTCGCGGCGGCAGATCCCGTGGTTGTAGAGACCTCCGCTCCGGAAATGGAGGCAACGCAGTAGAGATGTTAACCCCTAAACGAGTGAAGTGGCGCAAGGTGCAGCGCGGTCGTATGACCGGTCGCGCGACGCGCGGCAATTCCTTGACGTTCGGTGATTTCGGATTGCAGGCACTCGAGCCGTGCTGGATGACCAATCGTCAGATCGAAGCGGCCCGTATCGCCATGACGCGCCATATCAAGCGCGGCGGTAAGGTCTGGATCAAAGTGTTCCCGGATAAGCCTGCGACCAAGAAGCCTGCAGAAGTGCGCATGGGTTCGGGTAAGGGTAATCCGGAGTTCTGGGTCGCCGTCGTGCGCCCCGGGCGCGTACTTTTCGAACTCTCCGGCGTCGCGCCGGACATTGCGCGCGAAGCGTTACGGTTGGCCGCCTCCAAGCTGCCGATCGGAACCAAGGTCGTCGCGCGTGAGGAGGAGACGGCGTGAAAAACGGTGATTTGAGCGAGTTCCGCAATCTTTCGGTAGCGGAGTTGCAGCAGAAAGCTCGCGAGACGAAGAGCGAGATGTTCAACCTCCGTTTCGCGTTGCGCACGGGCCACTTGAGCGATTTCAGCAAAATTCGTGCGATGCGTCGGACGTACGCACGCATTCAGACCGTCATCTCCGAGAAGCGGATGGCCGAGGAGCAGCATGGAGCAGCATAAGAACGTCGATCGCGCGCCGAACCGTCGCATCAAGCAGGGTCGCGTTGCCTCGAACAAGATGGATAAAACGATCGTCGTCGTCACCGAGACGCGCGTTCCGCATCCGCAATACGGAAAAATCGTCAGAAAATCGACGCGTTTTAAGGCGCACGATGAGAAGAACGAAGCGAATATCGGCGACGTGGTCCGCATCACCGAATGCCGGCCGCTCTCGCGCGACAAGCGCTGGCGCTTGGTTGAGATCGTCGAGAGGGCGAAGTAAGTGATTCAGCAAGAGACGCGACTGAAAGTCGCCGATAATTCCGGTGCCCGAGAGCTGCTGGTCATTCACGTGACCGGCGGCAGCCGGCACCCCTATGCCTTCGTCGGCGACATCGTCGTCGGCTCGGTGAAGAGCGCCATTCCGGGTGCCGCGGTGAAGAAGGGACAGGTCGTCAAGGCCGTCATCGTTCGTACCTCGGCGCCGATGCGTCGCCCCGACGGTTCGACCGTGCGCTGCGACGATAACGCCTGCGTCATTATCAAGGGCGAAAAAGACAACCTCGATCCGCGCGGCACGCGCGTCTTCGGTCCGGTGATGCGCGAGTTGCGCGATCGCGGGTTCCTAAAGATCGCGTCGCTCGCTCCGGAGGTACTCTAAGAGAGCTATGGCCGATAAAGCGAATATCATTAAGGGCGACACGGTCTTCGTGCGCCGCGGACGCGATAAGGGCAAGCGCGGGACGGTAAAGGCCGTTTTCCCCGCCGCCGGGACCGCGACCGTGGAGGGCATCAACATCGTCAAGCGCCACACGAAGCCCCAGCAGGAACAGCAGCAGAATATGGGCGGCGCGGTTCCCAACGGCGGCATCATCGAAAAAGAGGCCCCGTTGCCTCTGGCGACGTTGATGTACGTTTGCGAGAAGTGCAAGGCTCCGACGCGGATCCGCCACGGTCGTAATCCCGACGGTCGCGCGGCGCGCATTTGCGCGAAGTGCGGCGAGCCGGCGCGCGAGTCGGTCAAGGGGGCATAAGCGATGAATCGTCTTCGTGAAAAATACGAATCGGCTGTCCGCTCGATGCTGACTGAAAAGTTCGGCTATTCGAACGCGATGCAGGTCCCGAAACTCGAGAAAGTCGTCATTAACATGAGCGTCGGCGATGCCATCAGCAACGCAAAGGCGCTCGACGTTGCCGTCGCCGAAATGGTCGCAATCGCCGGGCAAAAACCCGTCATAACGAAAGCGAAGAAATCGATCGCGGCTTTCAAACTCCGCGAAGGCATGAACGTCGGCGCGAAGGTGACGCTGCGCGGCGAACGCATGTACGTTTTTCTCGACAAGCTCTTTAACATCGTTTTGCCGCGTATCCGCGATTTCCGCGGTTTACCCGCAAAATCGTTCGACGGGCGCGGAAATTATAACCTCGGTTTGAAAGAGCAAATCGTTTTCCCGGAAATCAACTTCGATAAAGTCGATAAAATGCGCGGCATGGATATCACCATCGTAACGACTGCAAAAAACGATGAGGAAGCGAGCGCTTTCCTCACCGCGATGGGATTGCCGATCCAGAAGGGACGCAACTAATGGCGAAGACCTCGATGATCGTCAAATCGGAACGCAAATCGAAATTCTCGGTTCGCGCGCACAACCGATGCAAGCTCTGCGGACGCCCTCGCGGCTTCCTGCGGAAGTTTGCATTGTGCCGAATTTGCTTCCGCGAGCTCGCACATCGTGGCGTCGTTCCCGGCGTAACGAAGGCTTCGTGGTAGGGAAAGGAACGTAATATGTCAGTAACAACCGATCCCGTTGCCGATCTTCTCACGCGCATTCGCAATGCCAATACGGCCAACCACCCGGCAGTCGACGTTCCGGCGTCGCGTGTAAAAGCGGCGATCGCCGAAATCCTGAAGGAAGAAGGCTTTATCGACGGCGTCGAGCGCCTCAGCGATGGTCCTCAAGGGACGCTGCGCATTAAACTGCGCTACGGTCCCGAGAAGGAAAAAGTTATCACCGGCCTGCGTCGCATCTCCCGCCCCGGATTACGCGTGTACACCGGCAAAGGCGAGATTCCCCGAGTTCTCGGCGGACTCGGCATTGTCATCATCTCCACGTCGCGGGGCATCATGTCCGGCAAACGGGCGAAAAAGCTCGGAGTCGGCGGCGAAGTCCTGGCGTACGTCTGGTAAGTAGGAACGAATAGCATGTCGCGAATTGGAAAATTACCGGTCAACGTTCCCTCGGGCGTCGAAGTGAAACTCGGCGAGCGCGAGGTGATCGTGAAGGGCCCCAAGGGTGAGTTGCAGCAGCACATCCTCGCCGACGTCGTGAGCGTGAAGCTCGAAGACGGTCGCGTTCTCGTCGAGCGCAAGGGCGACGGGAAACCGCACCGTAGCGCCCACGGCCTTACCCGTACTCTTATCGCCAATATGATCGAGGGCGTCAGCAAGGGATTTCGTAAGAGCCTGGAGATTCAGGGCGTCGGTTATCGCGCCGCGAAGGCCGGCGAGAACCTGAACCTCACGCTGGGTTATTCCCATCCCGTCGTTTACTCCGCGCCCGCGGGCATCACGCTCTCGGTCGAGGGGCAAAACAAAGTGCACGTCGATGGAATCGATAAGCAAATGGTCGGGCAGGTTGCGGCCGAAATTCGCGGCCTCCGTCCGCCGGAACCCTATAAGGGCAAGGGCGTCCGTTATGAAGGCGAACGCATCAAGAAGAAACTCGGTAAGGCCGGGAAGGCAGGGAAGAAATAATGGCGCGTAATTCTAAAAACGATTCACGCCGCGCGCGCCACGTGCGTTTGCGTAAGCGCCTCTCGGGATCGGCCGATCGGCCGCGCTTGATGGTGCGCCGCACCCTGCATCACATCTACGCCGTCATTGTCGACGATGCAAAGGGGCACACGCTCGTGGCCTCCTCGACGCGCGAGAAGTCGCTCGCAGAGGGTTTAGAGTCGACGACGAACATCGATGCGGCAACCCGCGTCGGTTCCTCGATCGCCGCCAAAGCCAAGGCGGCGGGCATTGCATCGGTCGTTTTCGACCGCGGCGGTTATCAATATCACGGTCGCGTTGCGGCGCTCGCGCAGGCAGCGCGCGAAGCCGGTTTGGAGTTTTAATCGATGAACTATCGTAACAATCCGCGCGACCGCGATAACGGCGGTTTTGAAGAGACGGTCGTCCGCGTCAATCGCGTGGCGAAGGTCGTCAAGGGCGGTAAGCGGTTTAGCTTCAGCGCGCTCGTCGTCGTCGGCGACCGCAAGGGAAAAGTCGGCTATGCCACCGGTAAGGCCGGCGAAGTGCCCGAAGCGATTCGCAAAGCGGTCGAGCGAGCGAAGAAAAATCTCATCACCGTTCCGATGGTCGAGCAGACGATTCCGCACGAGGTGACCTATCAGATCGGTGCCGCGCGCGTCATGCTCAAGCCGGCCGCTCCGGGAACCGGCGTTATCGCCGGCGGGTCGATGCGCGCCGTTCTCGAGCTCGCGGGGATCCACGATATTCTCACCAAGTGCCTCGGCACCACCAATCCGATCAACGTCGTGATGGCGACCGTCGACGCGCTGCGCTCGTTGAAGACGGCGGAGAAGACCGCGGCGTTGCGTGGGAAGACGGTCAAGGAGATTTTTGCAGCATAATGGCTACGAAGAAGAAAGTTGCGGCGCCGAAAGAGCGCGTCGCGCAAATGAAGCTCGGCTCGCTCGCTCCGGCGAAGGGAAGCCGACCCAAACGCGTTCGCATCGGACGCGGGCACGGTTCGGGCATGGTGAAGACCGGCGGTGAAGGCGGTAAGGGTCAGACGGTTCGCTCCGGCGGCGGTAAGGGCCCGGCCTTCGAAGGCGGCCAGACGCCGTGGGCGCGTCGCCTTCCGCATCGTCGCGGGTACTCGCAGAAAGCGCGCGATATCGGTCACTTCCGCTCGCGCTTTGCGGTGGTCAACCTCCATCGGCTCGCCGAATGGGACGTCGCCGTCGAAGTCTGCCCTGAAACGTTGAAGGCGCTTGGTTATCTCAGCGATCTTCGCGACGGCGTGAAGGTGCTCGGCGCGGTGAAAGCCGGAAAGACGCTCCCCAGCGGGCTGCGTTTCCGCGACATCGTGTTCTCGGCCGCGGCACGCGAAGCGCTCGTAGCCGTCGGCGCCGTACTGGAGTAGCCGCGACTGATGTTCGATAACCTGCGCGCGGCACTGCTCGTACCCGATATCCGCAAACGCGTCGGCTACGTGCTGTTCGCGTTCGCGTGGTTCGTCTTCATGATTCACGTCCAGCTGCCCAACGTTAACGAACAGGCGTGGCAGCACGTGTTGCAGAGCGGTGCCTTCTACAACCTTCTCGGCTTCCTCTCCGGCGGCGCGTTACAGAAGTTATCGGTGATCGCCATGGGGATCACGCCGTACATCAACGCCTCGATCATCATGCAGTTGATGACCGTGGTGCTTCCGCAGCTCGAAGAAATGCAGAAGAAAGGCGGCGACGAAGGGCGTAAACGCATCGGCCAGATCACGCGTTGGTTGACGATTGCGCTTGCGACGCTGCAAGCGACGTTTATGTCGATTTCGATGCGCAATTCCGGCGTCTTTTACGATACGAGTCTTATCTATTTACTGTTCGCCATTACGATCATGGTCGCGGGAACGATGTTCCTCATGTGGCTGGGCGAGCAGATAACCGACAAAGGCATCGGAAACGGAATTTCGCTGATCATCTTCATCGGCATCGTGCTACGCTATCCGACCTATATCGCGCAAACCTATGCATCGGCGAGCCAGGGTGCGACAAACATCCTCAATCTCGTGCTCTACCTCGTCGTGACCATCGCCGCGATCATCGGCATCGTCTTCCTCTATCAGGGCCAGCGTCGCGTTCCCGTGCAGCAAGCGCGCCGGACCGTGGGCCGGAAGATGTTTGCGGGGCGCTCGACCTACATTCCGCTCCGCCTTAATAACGCCGGCGTCATCTCGATCATCTTCGCGATCTCGATTCTCTTACTGCCGCAGCAGGCTCTATCGTGGTTTACCCACGGAATCGGCATCCAGCCGGTCTACTTCACGATCCTACACCTTGGAAAATTCTTGCTCGAATTCCCGCTCAATGGAGCGGCTTGGAGCGAAGTATTTAACGTCTGGTTTGCGCCGAGTTCGTGGAGCTACAATATCGTGTATTTCCTCCTCGTCGTGATCTTCACGTTCTTCTATAGCTCGGTCGTCCTCAACACCGCCGATATCGCCGACAACCTGAAGAAGAGCGGATCGTTTATCCCCGGCATTCGCCCCGGACAGCCGACGGTGGATTATCTCAATAAAGTACTCCTTCGTATCACGACCGCCGCCGCAATCTTCCTCGGCGTACTCGCCGTCCTACCCGGTGCCTTGCAACACGGCCTCTCCATAACGACCTTCTATCTCGGTTCTACTTCATTGCTCATCGTGGTCGGCGTCGCGCTCGATACGATCACGCAGATCGAGGCGCGCCTGGCGATGCGCGATTATCGCGGGTTTATCAAGCGCTGATGCCCGATATCGTACTGCTCGGCGCTCCGGGGGCCGGCAAGGGGACGCAGGCGCAGATTCTCTGCGATCGTTTCGGCTTCGAGCAGCTCTCGACCGGAGACCTTCTGCGCGCACATCGATCGCGCGGTAGCGAGCTCGGCAAAGAGGCGGAGGGGTATATGACCCGCGGAGAGCTCGTCCCCGACGCGTTGATCGTGAAAATGGTCGAAGGCGAACTTCGCCCGGGTGCTGCGGTGATTTTCGACGGTTTTCCGCGCACCATTCCGCAGGCCGAGGCGCTCGACGCAATGCTGGAAGCGCGCGGACGCGGCCTTCCGATCGCGATCTATTTTCGCATCGACCGAGCATTGTTGGAAGAGCGGCTCCTCGGGCGCTGGAGCAATCCGCGCACGGGTCGCGTCTATCACGAGCGTTTCAATCCGCCCGCCGTCGCCGGTATCGACGACGAAGACGGCGGTCCGTTGGTGCAGCGCGACGACGACCGACCCGAGACCGTTCGCAAGCGTCTCGATGTATTTGAGGCGCAGACGATGCCGCTGGTCGAATATTACCGACGGGTGGGACGCCTGGAAAGCATCGATGCGAGTGCGGCCGTCGGCGACGTCGCGCATCAGCTGGTGCACGCGCTCTCCCTCGAACATGCGCATTAGTACGGTGAGCGCATGATCGAACTCAAAAGCGCGCGAGAGATCGACACGATTCGGCGCAGCGGAAAAATTACCGCCGCCGTCTTGGTCGAACTCATGGCCGCCGTTCGCCCCGGCATATCCACTCGCGAGCTCGATGCGCTGGCAGAGAAGGGTATTCGCTCGCGCGGCGGGATACCGACCTTTCTCGGCTACCACGACTATCCGGCCTCGATCTGCGCGTCGGTAAACGATGAAGTGGTTCACGGGATTCCCGGGGATCGCGTCCTCGCCGAGGGCGATCTCCTCTCGATCGATATCGGAACGACGTTTGAAGGGTTCGTCTCCGATAGCGCGGTGACGGTTCCGGTCGGGAAGATCTCGGAGAGCGCGGCGCGCCTGCTCCGCGTCACCCAGGAATCGATGATGGAGGGCATCGCACAGATGCGCGTCGGCGGACACGTCGGCGATATCGGTGCCGCCGTCGCTCGTCATGCCGAACGGCATGGGTACGGCGTGGTGCGCAAGCTCGTTGGCCACGGCGTCGGTCGAGCGATGCACGAGGAGCCCCAGGTTCCCAACTACGGGACCCCGGGAACCGGGCCCGAGATGCGCCCGGGGCTCGTTTTAGCGGTCGAGCCGATGATTAATGAAGGCACCTACCAGGTGAAGACCCTGCGGGACGGCTGGACAGTCGTGACCGCAGATGGTAAACTCTCGGCGCACTTCGAGCACACTATTGCGGTCACGCCCGAGGGGCCGCGCATCCTCACGCTTCGCAGCGTGGGGGAGCACCCCGACGTAGAACGCTATCGACCCGATGCCGAAAAATCATCGGGCGAGTCAATGGTGAGGAGCTAGAGTGTAATGGCGCGAGGAAAACGCCGAGGTGGGCGTCCGGCGAAAAAGCCGAATGCCGACAAAGCCGCCAAGACGGCGGTACCCAAGGAAGAGGCGATCGAAGTCGAAGGCACGATCGTCGAACCCCTCCCCAACGCGATGTTCCGCGTCGAACTAGCGAACGGGCATCGGGTTCTCGCCCACGTTTCGGGAAAAATACGGATGAATTTCATCCGCATTCTTCCGGGAGATCGCGTCTTAGTCGAACTCTCGCCGTACGATCTAACGCACGGCCGCATTACCTACCGCTACAAATAGCGCGCGCGGCGCATCACAGAACGAGGAACCGTCCATGAAAGTCCGTCCGTCAGTCAAAAAAATCTGCGACAAATGCAAAGTCATCCGCCGTCACGGGAAAGTGCGGATTATTTGCGACGTCAACGCAAAACACAAACAGGTACAGGGGTAATCCATGGCTCGCATTTCCGGTATCGATCTTCCGCGCGAGAAGCGCATCGAGATCGCGCTCACGTACATTTACGGCATCGGTCCCACCACGGCTGCGAAATTGCTCGAACGAGCGGGCATCGATCCGAACCGTCGCGTGAAAGAGCTTTCCGAGGAAGATGAAAAGCGTCTTCGCGAAGCGATCGACGCGCTCGCGCTTCGGCTCGAAGGCGATCTTCGCCGCGAAGTACAGGGCAATATCAAGCGTCTGATGGATATCGGTTGTTATCGTGGCTTGCGGCATCGGCGCGGGCTCCCGGTTCGCGGGCAACGCACGAAGACCAATGCGCGCACGCGTAAGGGTCCCAAGCGTACCGTCGCCGGCAAGAAGAAGACCGTTAAGAAGTAACACGGTAGCTTCGGTGACGATCGACGGGATCAACGTCGCTATCGCCGCCGGGGGACGCATCGACGGTGCCTTCGCCGTCGAGACGGGAACGGAAGTCAAAGCGCTCGCTCCGATCGGAGCGAGCACGATCCTCGAACGAACGATAGACGCCGCCGCCGGTTTAGGCGCGCGGCGAATCGTCGTGCTCGGTGACGACGCGGTTGCCGCGCGCTGCGACGATCGCGTCGAACGTATCCTTCCCGACAATGGGAGCGGTGCTGCGAATATGCTGGC